>JBKKCN010000456.1:0-2569 GCA_046712525.1 Candidatus Rokuibacteriota bacterium | reverse complement strand
CTGACCGGATCACGTTCTACAGCGCCCGCTGAGTTCGAGGAGCGCCACGGCTTGCCGGGGCGCTGCCGAGCGTTGGGGGATTGGGGGGCCGTCGAGGCCCCCCATCTGAGTCGAGCGCTTGGGGGGCCCTTCTAGGCCCCCCATCCCTAATAGGCCCCGGAGTGTGAGAGCGGCGAGCCGCTCATGAACTGCAGGCGGCTCTGCGTCCGGAACGGAACCGTGAACGGCGCCGACGCCATCACCCCCTGCGGCAATGCGGAGGGCGGCAGCGACAGCTCCGAGGGCATCGTGCGGGTGGCAATCGCTCGATCGATCGCCTTGCGTTGCTCGGGCACCATGGCATAGGCCGCCCGCATGATGGCTGCGGCGTGGCGAGGCGCCGACGTGACGGCGGCGGCCACAATGTCCGGTGCATGGGCGGGATTAGCCTTGATGGCATCGGTGGTCACCGAGACGGCGTCGTCAGGCGCCAACATCACGTTGACGGACGTGAGAAGCGCGCGATCCGATCCAGTCGCGCATCCGGTGGCCGCCAGCACAACGCCGGCGACCAGGGCCACGCGCAGATCGTTTAACGCTACGGCCGACATCAGGCTCGCTCTACGGACCATGCCGCTCTCCTCCGGCCCGTACGACGGACCGATGCTCCCGAATTCGGGTAGTCTTGGCCAGCCATGTGGATCGCTCTGGCGGTAGCGGCCGCGCTTTTTCAAGTGCTCCGCAACACCGCCATGAAGCGGCTCGGCCACGCCCTCGACGAGTACATCAACGTCTGGGGCCGTTTCACATTCCTGCTGCCGTTCGCGTTCGTTGCCTGTCTGATGACCGGCTTTCCGACTCTCAAGCCGGAGTTTCTCGGCTGGTGCCTCGCCTTCGGCGCCTGTCAGACACTGTCCACGCTGGCGCTATCCAAGGCGTTGAAGCTGTCCGAGATCTCCCTCGTGACCGCTTTATGGAAGGTCAGCCTGCTGGTGCTGCTATGCATGGCCTACGCCATCGGGGAGCGACCGAGTGTGCTGGGAATTGCAGGCGTCCTGCTCAGCGCGGCCGGCGTCTACCTGCTCAATATCTCGCGCGCGCGCGTATCGGTGTGGGCGCCGCTGAAGGTGCTCTTCACGGATCGCGGCCAGCGCTACACGCTGCTCGCCGCCTTTCTGTTCGCCCCCTCCGTCATCACCATCAAGAAGGCCATCCTCGCCTCCAACGCGCCCATGGGAACCCTGGGCGGTTACCTCGCGGCGAGCGCTCTCATGACGCCGCTGGTCCTGCGCACGTCCCGCCGCCACTTTGCCGCGATCCCAGGGCATTGGAAGGAGTTCGTCGCCCTCGGCCTCTTCGCGGCGCTGACGACGATCAGCCAGGGCTACGCCTACACGCTCACGCTGTCGTCGTACGTCGAGGCCGTCAAGCAGATCGAGATCGTGTTCGCAATGGCGATTGGCGTGCTCGCGTTCGGCGAGGCGCAACGCGTCCGGGAGTCGGCCCTCGGGGCCGGGGTCATGCTGATCGGGATGGTGCTGCTGGCGCTGGCGAGCTGAGCTGACCGCTGTCCCCGCGGTGGTCAACTCGTTTCACAATCCGTCCCGCCCCGTGCACGCTTTACAACGTCGTCGTTCGCTGGCAGGCGCTTTGCGATGTTCCGACGCGACCTTAAAACGAGTGCACGCCGTCACCGGCGTGCAGAGGGAGATAACTTATGCGGTCGAGAATCGGAACCATCGCGTGCGGCTTCGTCGCGGTCCTGGCCACCGTGGCGTGCGCGGTTCACACTGATCCCACGCCCACCGGAGCCCAGAACTATCCGGCCGGTCCGGGCCCGACGACGTACGTGGCGAACGTGGGCGATGTGACGGGAACTGCTGCTCGCGTCGATCCCGGGGCAAACGTCGTGGTACTGGACGACGGCCGGATGTACCAAGTGGTGGGTGACTCGATGGTGTTCATCGATAACCAGCCCGCCCGCGTGACGACCGTGCGCCCGGGCAGCAAGGTCGTGCTGCGGTCAGCACGGCCGGTGAGCTATCGTGACGGGCAGTACGTGATCGTGCAGCAGTCCGGCCCCGGCGGGACGACCGTGACCACGATGCCGTACTCCGGTACGGTGGTACGAGTCGACGAGCCACAGCGCGTGCTCGTGTTCGACGACGGCAAGATGTGGCAGACCGCTGGCGACAGCATGGTGCTCATCGACGGCAAGCCGCGAATCATCGGGACGGTGCAGCCGGGGACGCGCGTCACCGTTCAGCAGGGCTATCCGGTGGAGTTTCGTGACGGCCGGTACGTGCAGGTGATGCCTCCCGCCTCCGGCTCGGGCGTGCGCCAGACGATCTGGGGCCGAGTCACCGACGTCGATCGCGACGAGATCAGGATCAAGACCCAGAGCGGCGGATCCTTCGAGGTCCGCATGCCGTCACACATGATCCCTTCCATCAAGAAGGGTGATGCGGTCCAGCTCGACATCACCATCCCCGGTGGTGCGCCGTCGGCTTTGCCGCGGTAAGTAGGTGGCCCGCGCGTTAGAAAATCACGCGGGGAGGGCTTAATTGTTGGAGCCCGGGGGGCCTCGAAG
>JBKKCN010000455.1:0-7511 GCA_046712525.1 Candidatus Rokuibacteriota bacterium | reverse complement strand
GTGGAGCTACGCAAGCCGGAGAAGTACAGCTGAGGCCACGCGGCAAAGTCACTCCCCAAAGACCCGTCCGGCGAGAAACCTCGTCGGACGGGCTCCGGCAAACGCCAGGCTGTTCTAGTCGGTGTGGTTGACGATCACTACTGCACCACGAAACAGTTTTCCACCGCAGTGTTGTTGCCGGTGGCCGTTCTGACGATGATCTCGAACTTGGCCACGCCCCGGGCAAGAATTGTTGCTGGAACTACGAACCTTGTCACCGTGGGCGGCAGGTCGAGGCTGAGCTTGAAGGCTCCCTGCTCGACGAAGAACTGGTATCTGACGATCCTGACTGGTCCCGATTTGCCGATGGTGGGATGCGATGACCTCACAGGGACCCAGTCGATGGTGACGGGGACGCCCGCTTGAACTGCCGGTAAGAGAACTGCGTCGCAATTCACCGCCGCCGGAGCTCCCGAGACGGTAATGTTGGACGGCGGCGCCGCCATCACGTGGCTGAGCCTCACATTCCTCTTGAACTCCTTCCCTTCAGCGGTCGTACCCTCGATTTCGTAACGCCCCTCGGGGAACCGACGGAAGAACCTCGCGGGCGCCAGCTCGTCGAACGTCGGCTCGGCACTCTCCAGGAACAGCTGGGTGAGGCCCTGCTTCGCCAAGTTCCCTTGAGCCGTGACTCTGAGTATCGTGCGCCCGTCCGGGCCATCGATTTCCAGCTCCACGTAGGGTCCTCCATCGATCGAAGCGTGAATGCCAAGGTCTCCATCGGTGTTATTGAGCTCGAAGTACAGCTCTGCCTCGGTAAATTCAGCGGCCGAAACCACCGCCGTGGCGGCTCCCAAGGTCAAGACCAGTGCGATCACGATACCCGCCACGCCCGAGGCACCGCCGGGGTTCCACATACCATGCTGATGCTTCATCGATCTCTCCTTCAGGCCGGAGCACACCAGCCGGCGTGCCTGGCCCAGAAACAGCGCTGTGCACTGCGAAGTCCTCCACTCGCGTCTCACCGGGCCTTATCCTTCCTCGGATGGCATCCTCGGAGGTCCATCCCGTGCAGATCGTGCCCGGGCCCGCTGAGGATTCGCTGAGCATTCCAGGAATTTCTTGGGGGTGGGTCGACGCGGACTAACGACGCGGGCGCCAGACGCGCGGCTTGTCGAATCCCTCGTCGCGGAGGACGGCGGCCACATTACGCCTGCCGACGTACACGTCAGCGATCGTGCGACCGTAGATATCTTCCAGCCGCGGCACGATGGTGATCGGTCCGCTTGCCAGCAGCTCCACGAGTCGACGCTGCGCCTCCGGCCCTCGCGCCTCACTCAGCTCCGGCGTATCGACGCCGTGCAGCCGAACCTTTCCGTGAAGCGTGGTGAAGGTGTCGCCGTCATGGACGCGAGCAGCGCCGGCGGCCACGAGGTAGGGGCCATGAGAGGGCGCGACAGCGCGAAGATGGATGGCTGGAGGAAGGTCGGGCATCGCGTCCAGTATTCGGCGCGCGGGCGCTGGGCGGCAATGCGGGAAGATGGATACACCGCGGGCCGGCTGTCCGGCCCGCGGTCAGTGCGAACGCGGTTAGCTCTTGGCCCCTACCAGCGCGCGGCCCATCGAGATCTCCCCGAGGTGCGTCATGGCGTGCACGAGGCAGATGTAGCCGAGGGCGGTGATGGCCGGCATCTCGCCCATGCCCTTGACGGTCACCGTCTTGTCGAGCGCCGCGGGGTCGGCCATGATCTCCTCGGTGCTCGCCCACACCTTCTGCATGTAGTCCTTGAAGAGCGGGACGTCCTTGATGCGCAGCGCGTGGGCCTCCTCGGTCGACATCCCCGTGCCCTGCGTGACCGGCGGCAGGCCGAACTTGTCCGCGTAGCCGCCCTCCGTCCACACCGGGTTGCGGCGGTTCTGCAGCACGAAGCGCACGATGTTGTCCTCGGTGCGGACGCAGTGCCAGACGTTCCACGCGATCGTATTCGCCGTCGACTGGCCGCCCGGCACGGCGTGGAGCTGATCGGGCGTGAGGTCGTCGAAGGCGGAGTCGAGTCCAGCGTGCAGCTTGTTCAGGTAGGTGTGCACGAACTCCGCGGCCGTCATCATGTGCATCGTCCTCCTCGGGAATTGGCGCTGCGAGCGAGTGTAGCGCGGATGCGGCCTGCATCGTCAGGGCAGCGTCTTCAGTTTGAGGGACTGAGACGCTGCCCTACCGCGAGGGTCGTTAAAACCTCGGATTACCCGAACAGACGCCGGCGGGCGCGAATCTTGCCTTCGGGTATGGCAATCAGCGACGCGAACGGCGATGCGACAGGCCCGTCACCGCGCCCAGGCCGAGCATCATCAGCACGTAGGCGGACGGCTCGGGAACCGCCGCCTGCGCGGTCGTCAGCTCGTCGAGGCCGGTGTTGAGCTGCCCGCCGCTGGTCGTAACCCAGCTGAACGAGGTGATATTACCGACACTGGCAACGCCGAGGTGGCCCTTGAAGTCGAGCGCGCCGGGCGTGGTCAGTGAGTCGACCAGGTTGACGCCGTTGAACACATTCAGCGTCGTCGGCCCCAAGCCATTGAAGTAGGCATCGAAGCCGAACGCCGAGACGGCGGACGCAAAGCTCACGACGAAGGACTCGTCGCCGTTCGCGGTGAGTATCGTGCTGGTGGTGGTGCCGACACCGGCACCGAAGTTGTTATAGCCCGCCGACGCGATGAAAACGTTAGGCGCCGGCGAGCCGGCGAGACCGAGGTAGGTGACGCCGTTGTTGCTGAAACCTGCGAAGAGCGGCGTGTCGGACGGCTGGCCGGTGGCCTCGAAGTCCTCGGTCAGCACCGCCGTCGGCGCGGCCGCATTGTAGGCGGCTTCGGTGTTGAGGAACACCACGGCATCCGCGGGGCCAACAATGCCCAACAGGGCCGCAGCGGCGAGAGAAGCGCGAAAAAGAACCTTGCGCACCTTCATAGGTGTTCTCCAAGCAGGGGTCGTGGCGGGCCGTACCGCCGTCCGTGGGTCGGTCACTACTTACCCGCAACAGCATAATCAGTGCCGGGTACTAATAACATTGCTTTTCAATCGGTTACTCGAAAACCGCCGGAAACTGGGGAACGAAGTGTAAAGCTGGTCGACACTTCTGCGGTCCATGGCCGCGGCGGTGAATCGTCACGCCGTCCAGCCCTGCGGCGAGGGCCGGCGGGTATGCCACTCGGTGGCGCGCTCGTACGCGCGCGCGATACGCAGCACGGTGGCGTCGTCGAAGGCGCGGCCGACGATCTGGATGGACACGGGCATGCCGTCGGCGCTCACGCCGCAGGGCACCACCACCGCGGGCAGCCCGAGCAGGTTCCACGGGGCCGTGAAGCGTCCCGAGGCCGGCATGACGCCCTTCATCGGGACGTCCTCGAAGGGGATGGCGGGCGCGGCCTGGCCCGGGAAGATGAGCGCGTCGACCTTCTCGAGGATCGCGTTGACCTCGCGGAGCAGGCGCGCCCGCACGCGCTGGGCGCGCAGGTAATCCGGCGCCGTCACGAGGGCGCCCATGTAGATGCGCGGGCGCAGGCTCTCGCGATAGTCCTGGGGCCGCGCGCGCAGGGTGGCCGCGTGGTACTCGTACATCTCGGCGAGAAAGGCGACCCACGCCGCCATCGCGAGGTCGAGCGTGGGGGCGTGCACGTCCTCCACGGCCGCGCCCTGGCGCTTGAGCTCGTCGAAGGCGGTGAGCGCGGCGGCACGCACGTCGTCGTGCAGCCCCGGCCACTCCAGGTAGTAACGGCGCAGCAGGCCGAGGCGCATCCCCTTGACGCCGGATTCCAGCGAGCGTGTGTAGTCCTGCACGCGGGCGCCCCGCGTGGAGGTGTCGCCCTCGTCCTCGCCGGCGATCGCCTGCAGCATCACCGCGCTGTCCCATACCGAGCGCGTCATGGGCCCGATGTGATCGAGCGACCAGTCCATGGGCAGAGCACCGCGGCGGCTCACGAGCCCGTACGTCGGCTTGTGACCGACGATGCCGACCATGGAGGCGGGACCACGAATCGACCCGCCGGTGTCGGAGCCGAGCGCGCCCGCGCAGAGGCCGGCGGCCACCGCCACCGCGGAGCCGGACGACGAGCCCGCGGGCGCGCGCCGCACGTCCCATGGATTGCGCCCGGTGGGAAAGGGGCCGTCGGTGGCGGGCCGGCCGAAGGCGAACTCGTGCAGCGACAGCTTGCCGAGGATGACCGCGCCCGTCGCGAGCAGGCGCTGGGTGACGAAGGCGGCGGCGGCGGGCACGTGGTCGGCGAGCACGCGCGAGCCCGCCGTCATTCGCACGCCCGCCACCGCGATCAGATCCTTGAGCGCGATGGGCACGCCCTGCAGCGGGCCACGCCGCTCGCTGCGCTGCTGGGCGCTGTCCGCCGCCGACGCGCGGGCGCGCGCGACATCGGCCATCACCGTGATGTAGGACTGCAGCACACCGTCGTATCGCTCGATGCGGCGCAGGTACGCGTCCGTGACCTCCAGCGACGAGACTTTGCCGGCGGCGATGGCCTCGCTCACGCCCTTGAGATCGAGGTCGCAGATTGCGTCCGCGCTCACCGCCACGGCTCCTCGTCCGGCGCGGGCACGGCCGCCCGCAGGCGCTCCCGCTCCGGCAGGTGCTCGGCCCACATCTCGAAGAGGTTGTCGTAGTCGGGTCCCGTGAGGCTGAGGCCGGCCACGAGGAGCTCGGCGTCGAAGCGCGCGCGCAGGTCGTCGGACATGAGGGGGAGTGTACCGCAGAGGTCCGCTTGCGCTGCCCGGATACGGACGTCTATCCTGCACCGATGCCCGCCACCGCCGCCAAGCCCCGCGTGTTTCCCAAGGCCACCCTCGTGCTCTTCGTGCGCCACGCGGTCACGCCAACCACGGGCAAGGTGCTGCCGGGGCGTGCCCCGGGCCTGCACCTCTCCGCCGAAGGCGAGCGCCAGGCGGAGGCAGTGGCCAAGCGGATCGCGGGGGTGCCGGGCGTGAAGGCGGTGTACGCCTCACCGCTGGAGCGGGCGCGCGAGACGGCGGCGCCCATCGCGGCCGCGTGCGGGCTGCGCGTGATCCCGGACGCCGGCCTGCTCGAATGCGACTTCGGCGCGTGGACGGGCGCCAAGCTGAAGGCGCTCGCGCGCAAGCCCGAGTGGTCGATCGTGCAGCGGCACCCGAGCGGGTTTCGCTTTCCCGGCGGCGAGTCGTTCGTGGAGATGCAGGCGCGCGTGGCCGCCGCCATCCAGCGCCTCGTCGCCCGCCATCCGGGCGAGACCATCGTGGCCGTCTCCCACGCCGATCCCATCAAGGTGGCCGTGGCCACCGCTCTCGGCACGCACCTCGACCTCTTCCAGCGCGTGAGCGTCGCCACCGCCTCCGTCACCGCCGTCACCTATCACGCCCACGGCCCCATCGTCGTCACCGTCAACTCCGTGGACGGCGACCTCGCCTGGCTGGGCAAATCGTGAGCAAGCGCGTGATCGAGGAGCGCCACGGCTTCGCCGGGGTGCGACGAGCGTCGGGGGGCTTGGGGGGCCCGTCGAGGCCCCCCAGTCGATCAATCAAGGCATGAGCGGCAGCGCGTCCTTTGACTTCGACGCTCCCGACCATTTCACCGCCGGCGCCGTGGGCGGGCCCGGCGCGCGCGTCTTTTATCTGCAAGCGCGCGAGGGCCGGCGCGTGGTCACGCTGAAGGCCGAAAAAGAACAGGTGCGCGCGCTCGGCGAATACCTGGCGGGCCTGCTCGCGCAGCTGCCGCCGACGGCGGAGACGGCCGACGCGAAGGCGGAGCTGCTGGAGCCGGTCGATGCGGTGTGGGCGGTGGCCTCCATCGGGCTCGGCTACGACGAGGCCCGCGAGCGCGTGGTCGTCGTCGCCAACGAGGAGGTCGAGGAGGACAGCGGCGTGGAGGCGGCCACCGCGCGCTTCCACATCACGCGCGCCCAGGCCGCCGCCTTCGTGGAGCGGGCGAGCGCGCTGATGAAAGGCGGCCGCCCCACCTGCCCCATGTGCAGCCAGCCCATGGACCCCACGGGCCACGTCTGCCCGCGCAGCAACGGTCACGTCACGCACTAACCCAGTCATGACTACCGGAGGTCCACCCATGCGCATTCATAGGTTGCTGCTTCTCGCACTCGCCGCGGTGCTGCTCTTCGGCGCCGGCTCCGCCGTCGCCCAGGCGCCGCCCTTTGCGACGACCAAGGTGACGGACAACGTCTACCTCTTCCGCTACGGCGGCCACCAGTCGATCTTCGTGGTGACGCCCGACGGCGTGATCGCCACCGATCCTATCGGCTACAACCGCCCGCCGGCGGTGAAGACGTACATCGACGAGATTCGCAAGGTGACGCAGGCGCCCATCAAGTACGTCGTGTACAGCCACCATCACTACGACCACATCGCGGGCGGCCAGCCCTTCAAGGACCTCGGCGCCGAGTTCATCGCGCACAAGAACGCCAAGAAGCACCTCGAGCGGCTGAAGTACGCCGACGTCGTCATTCCCGACAAGACGGTGGGTGACAAGCACGTCATCAAGCTCGGTGGCACGCGCATGGAGCTGCACTACGTGGGCCGCAACCACTCGGACAACTCGCTCGTGATGCTGCTGCCGAAGGAGAAGCTGCTCTTCACGGTCGACTTCATTCCCATCGAGAGCCTGCAGTTCCGCGACCTGCCGGACGGCTTCCTGCCCGATTATTTCGAGTCGTTCGACAAGGTGCTCGCCCTCGACTGGGACCGCATGATCCCGGGCCACCCGTATGCGGGCGGCCGCTTCGGCACCAAGGAAGACGTGCGCAACGCCAAGCAGTACATGGTGGACCTGTCCGATGCCGTGAAGCAGGCGGCCGCGCAGGGCAAGTGCTTCGACACCGCGATGAAGGAGATCAGGCTGCCCAAGTACGAGAAGTGGGGCAATTACGAGCAGTTCCTGCCCGGCAACATCGAGCGCTTCTGTGAGTACTGGGGGCGCGGCTACTGATCGGGGGCGAACGATGACGCCGCGCGCGCTGCTCGCCCGCGGCGAGATCACGCTCAAGGGCCGCCTGCCCTGCAGCTCCAACGCGACCTTCCTGGTGGAGGTGGCGCTCGAGGGCGCCACCTCCCTCGCGGTCTACAAGCCCGCGCGCGGAGAGCGCTCCCTGTGGGACTTCCCGCGCGGACTCTTCCGGCGTGAGATCGCCGCCTATCACCTCTCGGAGGCACTCGGCTGGGGGCTGGTGCCGCTCACGCTCGAGCGCGAAGGCCCCTACGGCGAGGGCTCATTGCAGGCGTTCGTGGACGCCGACTTCGAGCAGCACTACTTCACGCTCAGAGAGAATCCCGAGCATCGGCCGCGACTGGAATGCATCTGCGCTTTTGATATCATCGCCAACAACGCCGACCGCAAGAGCGGCCACTGCCTGCTCGCGCAGTCCGCCATCTACGCCATCGACAACGGCCTTTGCTTTCACGCCGAGCCCAAGCTGCGCACCGTCATCTGGGACTTCGGGGGCGCGCCCATCCCCCCCGCCCTGCTGGATGACGTGCGCCGGCTGCTCGAGGG
>JBKKCN010000454.1:0-7674 GCA_046712525.1 Candidatus Rokuibacteriota bacterium | reverse complement strand
CGGTAGCGCCCGGTGGCCACGTGGCGCGCGCGCGCCTTCTGCCGGCGGATCGCCCCCAGCCGCCGCCGCTCCGGGCGGTCGAAGAAGGCGGGAAAGACCTTGCCCTCGAACTGCCAGCCCTCCATCTCCGAGCCTGCGATGGGCTCGAAGCGCGGGGCGCGGTCCCGGAAGCGCGGGTCGATGTACTTCAGCCAGAGGTCGTGCGGCTCCACCACGTGGATGTCACTGTCCATCACGCGAAGGTTGCCCTTGGCCATGCTGGTCCTCCTCTATCGCTTCTCGGCCGCCTGCAGCTCGTGCACGTGCTCGCGCCAGTGCTTGGCCAGCAGATCGAGCCGCTGCGCGCCGGTCAGGGTGTCGCCGTTGGCGCGCCTGAAGCAGGGCTTGTCGAGGTCGGGGGAGTTACGGGCCGCGTGCATCAGGCGGCCGTGCGCGAGCCGGATCTGCGCGAGGAGGTCGTCGTAGCTCTCGTGCGCGTGCAGGCGGCGACAGACCTCGTTGACGATGTCCGAGTCGCCGGGCACGGGCCACAGGGGCCCGGCGATGGCGGCCGACTGAATCCCCCACGCGGTGGCGTCGTGGAAGTAGAGGAAGTGCTGCAGTACATCGCGCGACTGCCACTGGTCCACCTTTGCCTTCGACGTCCGCCCCGCCCCCTCGAAGTACGCCAGGACCTCGCGCACTGCCCCATCGAGATTCTAGATGAGCGCGTTCCACTCCGCAGCCGGCATCGCGTGTCCTCCTTGGGCGCTCAGCATACCCCGGCCGGCGGTGCTACACTGCCGCCCGTCCCCGTAGATCTCAGACCGAAGTAGAAACCCCACGCAAAGGAGTCCACCGTGATTTACGAGATCCGCACGTACGAGATCGCTCCCGGCAGCCTGGCCGAGGTCGAGAAGCGGTTCGGCGAAGGCTACGAGTTTCGCAAGAAGTACTCACCCCTCACCGCCTTCTGGCACACGGAGATCGGGCCGCTCAACGAGATCATTCACGTGTGGGGGTACAAGGACCTCGCCGAGCGCGCGCACATCCGGGCCGAGGCCGCGAAGGACGCGAACTGGCCGCCGAAGACCGCCGAGTTCATCAAGGCGATGAACGTGGAGATCGTCACCCCCTTCAGCTTCGTGCCCACGCCGAGCCCGGGCAAGATGGGACCGATCTTCGAGATCCGCTATTACACGCTGAAGGGCGGCACGCTCCCGGACACCGCCAAGCGGTGGGAAGGCGCGCTGCCGGAGCGCGCCAAGCTCTCGCCCGTGGTGCTCGCGGGGGGCGTCGAGTTCGGCCGCGCCAATGGCTTCGTGCACATCTGGGCTTACTCCGACATGAACCAGCGCATGGCGATCCGCGACGAGGCGCGCAAGAAAGGGATCTGGCCACCGCCCGGCGGCGGCAACCTCATCAGCCAGCAGACCAAGATCGTCCTGCCCTCCGCGTTCTCGCCGCTGCAGTAGCGCTCGCTACGGGGGCGCCGGCTTTCAGGCCGGCGCCCCCTGCGACATCAGACGGTCGCCCGAGGGCGCTATTGCTGCGCGAGGGGGACGGTCGCGGTCACGCAGGGCTCGTTCCCGAGCTGACGCGTGGTGTGGCCTTTGCCCGTGGTGTCCTCGACGAGGCGCGCGTCGCCGGGACCGAAGACGTGCTTGGTGCCGTCGCCGAGCCCGATCTCGAGCTGACCGGACAGGATGATGACGAACTGCCGCCGCGGCGCCGGATGCCAGTCCATGAACTTGCCCACCGACCATTCGCTGAAGCTGATCTGCGTCGTCGGAATGCCCTTGGTCCAGTCCGCCGTCGCCTTCCAGTCGATCTTCTCCACGTGCGACTGGCCATCCTTACCCGTGTACAGTCTCCACGTCCCCATGTGAGCCCTCCTGATCAACGATCGCCGGGTAGTGTACTCCGAGGCCGGGGCTGTATCATCCGGGCCATGAGTGATTCAGCTCTCCAGCCCGGGATCACCGCCGAGCGGCGCGTGGTGGTCAGCGAGGCGATGACGACGGCGCACGCGGGCGGCACGCCCATCCTCACCGCACCGTCGATGATCTTGCAGATGGAGCTGACCGCACAGGATGCCACCGATCCCTTCCTGCGGCCCGAGCGCACCACCGTCGGCTACGAGATCTGCATCACTCACCGCCGCGCCACGCCCGTGGGCGAGTGGTTCCGCGTGACCGCCGAGCTCACCGGCGTCGACGGCCGGCATCTGGTCTTCAAGGTCGAAGCCCACAACGCGCGCGAGAAGATCGGCGAAGGCCGCCTGCGCCGCACGATCGTCCGCCTCGGCAGCGTGGCCTGAGCGCGGCCATGCAATGGGTGGGCATCGACGTGGGCGGCACCTTCACGGACGTCGTCCTCTACGACGAGGACCGCGGAACGCTCACCGTGGGCAAGTCGCCCACGAGTCCCGCCGATCCCACGCGGGGCCTGCTCGCCGGCCTCACCAAGCTCCACGTGGCGCTGGCCTCGACGGGCCGCGTGGTGCACGGCACCACCATCGGGACCAACGCCATCCTCGAGCGCAAGGGCGCGCGGGTGTGGATGCTCACGACGGCCGGATTCCGGGACACGCTGGAGATCGCGCGCACCAACCGCACCGTGCTCTACGACATCCGCGCCCGCAAGCCGGCGCCGCTGGTGGCGCGCGAGCACATCGTGGAAGTCGACGAGCGCATGGCCTTCGACGGATCGGTAATGCGCCCGCTGCGCGATGACGATCTGCAGGCCGCCCTCGCCGCCATCGCCACCGCCGCGAACGGCGACGGGACGGGCGCGCTCGTCATCGGCTTCCTGCACAGCTACGCGAACCCGGCCCACGAGCGTGCCGCCGCGCGGGCGGCCGCCTCGATGCTGCCGGGCTGGTTCGTCGCCACCTCCGAAGACGTGCTGCCCGAGTTCCGCGAGTACGAGCGCTTCAGCACGGCGGCCCTCAACGCGTACATCGGCCCCAAGGTGGGTGGCTATCTCACGCGTCTCGGCGCGGCGCTCGCGGAGCGCGGCTATGCCGGGCGCGTGTTCATCACCACCTCGAGCGGCGGCATCGTCCCCGCCGAGGTGGCCGCGCGCTTCCCCGTGCACACCGTGCTCTCCGGTCCCGCCGGTGGTGTCGCCGCCGCCGTCAATCTCGGGCGTCTCATGGAATCGCCGAACCTCATCACCTACGACATGGGCGGCACGAGCACCGACGTCTGCCTCATCGAGAACCTCGAGCCCGTGCTCACGACGGAGCAGCACATCGCGGGGCTGCCCAATCGCACGCCGCAGATCGAGATCAACTCCATCGGCGCGGGGGGCGGCAGCGTGGCCTGGATCGATGACGGCGGCGCCCTGCGCGTGGGGCCACGGAGCGCCGGGGCCGATCCCGGGCCAGCCTGCTACGGCCGCGGCGGCACGGAGGCGACCATCACCGACGCCGATCTCGTGCTGCGGCGGCTCGGCGACGACGTGCCGCTGGCGGGCGAGGTCCCCCTCGACAGCAAGCGTGCGCAGCAGGCGCTGCGCGCATTGCTGCCACGCGTGCCCGGCGTGGCCGACGAGGCCGCCCTCGCGGAGGGCATAATACGCATCGCGGTGACCAAGATGGTGGGCGCCATCAAGGAGATCTCGATCGCCAAGGGCCACGATCCCCGCGACTTCGCGCTTGTCGCCTATGGCGGCGCGGGGCCGGTGCACGCCGTCTTCATCGCCGAGGAGCTCGAGATGCGGCGCGTGATCGTGCCCCCCGCCCCCGGAAACTTCTCGGCCTTCGGCTCGCTCATCTCCGATCTCCGCCACGACTACGTGCGCACGCGCCTGACTCATACCCGGCGCGACGAGTTCGCCGGCGTGGCGCGCCTCTTCGACGAGCTCGCGCGCGAGGCCCTAGCTGATCTGGCCGCGGAGGGCATCGCGCCGGAGAACATCTCGCTCATACGCTCGGTTGGGATGCGCTACGTCGGGCAATCCTGGGAGTTGCTCGTGCGCGTGCCTGACGACGCCGACTCCATGGCCGCGCTGGAGGCGGCGTTCCAGCGCGGCCACGAGCGGCGGTACGGCCACGCGCGTGACGCCGCCGCGGAGATCGTCAGCTTCCGCCTCGCCGCCGCCGGCGCGGTGGCGAAGCCGACCCTGCCGCGCTGGCCGGTGACGGGCACGCTCGCACAGGCACGCCGCACGGAGCGGGCCGCCTATTTCGGCGGCGAGGCCATGCGCGCGCCCGTCTACGCGCGTGACCGCCTGCCCGGCGGCGAGCCCGTAACGGGTCCGGCGATCGTGGAGGAAATGGGAGCGACGACGGTGGTGCCGCCGGGCTGGACAGCGACGGTGGGCACGTGGGGCGAGCTGGTGCTGGAACGGAGGAGCCTGTGAACACGGTCGATCCCATCACGCTCGAGGTCGTGTGCGAGGGCCTCATCGCCATCGTGCGCGAGATGCGCGCCACCGTCATCCGGGCGTCGTACTCCCCCGTCATCTGGGACATGGACGACTTCTCCTGCGCCCTCTTCGACGCGCAGAGCCAGATGGTCGCCCAGTCCGACGACCATCCCGGCCACGTCCTGCCCATGCCCTGGTCGGTACGCTGCGCGATGGAGGACTTCGAGGGCGACCTGCGCCCCGGCGACGTGATCCTCCTCAACGATTCCTATCGGGGCGGCACGCACCTGAACGACGTCACCATGCTCTATCCCCTCTTCGACGAGGGCGAGCTCATGATCTTCCCCGCCGTGCGCGCGCACTGGTCGGACGTCGGGGGCGGCGCGCCCGGAAGCTACTCCGGGCTCAACACGAACATCTATCAGGAGGGCGTGCGCATCCCGCCCATCAAGATCATCGAGGAGGGCCGGCTCAACCGCGCCGCCATGGCGCTCCTTCTGAACAACATGCGCCTGCCCGAGGATCGCCGCGGCGACTTCGAGGCTTCGCTCGGCGCCTGCAAGGTGGCCGAGGGTCGCATCCGCAAATTGATCGCGCGCCACGGGCGCAAGACCGTGCTCGACTGCATCGCGCTCAACTACGACCGCTGCGAGAGGCGCCTGCGCGCGAAGATCGCCACCCTGCCCGACGGCGAGTACGTCTACGAGGATTATCTGGAGTTCTATCCCGAGGGCCGCTTCGATCCCGTGCTCATGCGCCTGACTCTGACGAAGCGCGGCGACGAGATTCTCGCCGACTTCGCCGGCTCGAATCCCCAGGTGCCCGGCGTGGTGAACTCCACCCTGGCCACCACGGGCGCGGGCGTACTGGTGGCCGTGAAGGCCGTCCTCGATCCCGAGGGTGCCATCAATCACGGAACGTTCCGGCCCATCCGGCTCTCGGCGCCCGAAGCGTCGATCGTGGACGTGAAGCTCGATGCGCCGGCGGGCGCGCACGGCGAGGTGCGCAAGCGTGCGGTGTCGGTGATGCTCGGCGCGCTCGGCCAGGTCGTGCCCGGGCTGATCTCCGGCGATCTCTGCGGCACGTCGTTTCCCAACGCCATGGGCGGGCGCGACGAGCGCCGTGGGCGGGACTACGTCTATTACGAGTCACCCGCGGGCGGCAACGGCGGCCACGCCGGCGGCGACGGCCCCAGCGCGTGGGGCAACATCGACTTCGGCAACGTGCGCACCATCCAGTCCGCCGAGGCCCTCGAAGCGGGCACGCCGCTCCTCGTCGAGCGCAGCGAGCTTCGGATGGACTCGGGCGGCGAAGGCGCCATGCGGGGCGGGCTCGGCTTCTCGCGCGAGCTCCGCCTCGTCGACGGCGAGTCGCGCTACTCCGTCCTCAGCGACCGCGCGGTGCTGCCGCCCTTCGGCGTGGGAGGAGCCGGCCCCGCCGCGCCCGCGCGCGTGTGCGTACGCCGCGACGGCGTCGAGATCGACTTCGCGACGCCCGGGAAGGTCACCGGCCATCAAATCGCCGCGGGCGACGTGGTGGTGATGCAATCCGCGGGCGGCGGAGGCTTCGGCGATCCCCTCACCCGCGATCCCGAGCGTGTGCGCGCCGACGTGCGCGCGGGCTACGTGTCGCCCGCGCGTGCGCGCGAAGGATACGGCGGGGTCCTCACCTCGGCGGGCGAGAGCGACGCGGCGGCCACCGCGAGGGAGCGCGCGCGCCTGGCGGCGACACGGCGCGCGTGGCCCGTCACCGCGGACGAGCGTGACGCGTACGAGGGCGGCCGCGGCAAACATCGGGTTCTCCGCCTGTCGCCCGCGCTCGCGGAAACGCTCGGTGTGGCGACGGACGATCTCGTGGAGATGCTCGGCCGCCATCCCGCGCCCCTGCGCGCGTGGGTGCGCATCGATCCCACCGCACCGGACGGGCGCATCGCGCTCGACACGCTGGGCCGGCGCATTCTCGGCGTGGCGCCGGACGACGGCGTGCTCGTGCGCCGCCTGGTCATGCCGCCGATTCCCGGCGGGCTCGTGACGGCCGACGACAGCAAGGGCCGGCGATGAAAACGGTGCTGGTTCTCGTGCTGCTCTCGGCAGTCGTGGCGACCGGCTGCGCGCAGACTGGCGGCGCGAGAACGCCAGCCACGACCGACTCGAGGTCGAGCGAGCAGGCGGCGTGCGAAAGCCGGGGCGGCGGCTTCTGGGTTGCCGGGCCGGGCATGTGCACGCGCGGGGGCGGGAGCTAGGTCAGGCTGTACAGGCGCGCACAGTTGTCCCAGAGGATCTTGGCCTTCGTCTTGTCGCTCACGCCTTCGAGCGCGACGAACTCGTTGATCGCCTCCGGAAACAGTCCATCCGAGTGCGGATAGTCCGTGGAGACCACGATGTTGTCGTCGCCCACCGGCTCCACCACCTGGCGCAGCACCTTCTCGTCGGCGTCGGTGGCCACGTAGCACTGGCGGAAGAAGTACTGGCTCGGCAACTGCGAGATCTGCACCTCCGAGCCGGGACCGAACTTCTCCCACGCCTCATCGAGGCGCCACAGCCACCACGGCAGCCAGCCGCACGTGCCCTCGAGGAATGCGCAGCGAAGGCGCGGGTGGCGCTCCAGGACGCCGCCGGCGGCGAGGCTGGCGAAGGCGAACATGAGCTCCACGGGATTGCGGCCCGCCACGCCGATCACGCGGCCGTTCGGGTGATCGAGGTAGCGTTGCGCGATGTCATCGCGCAGCGACGACTGGCCGGTGGGATGAAAGCCCATCGGCACGCCGAGCTCCTCGACGGCGTCCCAGAGCACCTCGAACTCCGGGTCGTGGACGTGCCGGCCGTTGATGGGGTTGGGGTTGCCGATGACGGCCACTGCGCCCAGCTCGCGCACGGCGCGCCGCGCCTCACGCGCGGCGAGCACGGGATCGTGGAAGGCGACCTGCGCCGCGAACTTCAGGCGGCCGGGCGCAAACCCACAGTAGTCGTGGGTCCAGTTGTTGTGGGCGCGCGCGAGCGCATCCGCCACGTGCGGATCGAGGTCGTCGTGCATGAGCACCTGGCGGCCGCGCGTGCCGTAGAGGACGGCGACGTCGATCCCCTCGATGTCCATCGCCTGCACGTGGGACTCGGCGTCGTAGCCGCGCGCGTGCGCGACGTCGTAATGGGGAGAGCGCGCGAAGGCGCGGTGGTGCAGGCTCTTGCCGACGGCGGCTTCCCGCGGCCGCTTGGACATCTCGCCGAGCGCGAGGGCGCCAATCCGGATGATGGGCTGGTTCGGCGACTGCTCGGGCCGCCGCTCGAACTTCGGCGCGAAACTCTTGAACGGCTCGTCGAGATA
>JBKKCN010000453.1:0-3855 GCA_046712525.1 Candidatus Rokuibacteriota bacterium | reverse complement strand
TGACGAGCGTGCTGCTCCATGGCGTCAACGCCGCCCTCGCCTGCCTACTCACGCTCCGGCTTCTCCGCCGGGCCCTCGGTCCGGGCGGGGCCGACCGCGCGGAGACCATCCAGGCGGGGGCGGCGGTCGCCGCGCTCCTGTGGGCCCTTCATCCATTGCGCGTCGAGTCCGTGGCGTGGGCGACCGAGCGGCGCGACGTGCTCTGCGCGCTGTTCTACCTCGCGGCCATCCTGGCCTATCTCCGCGCCGTGGATGGCCCGGCGTCGCGCGAGACGCTCGAGCGCCGCTGGTATGGCGCGGCGCTCGGGCTCTTCGTGCTGGCCCTCCTGTCGAAGTCGATGGCGGTGACCTTGCCGGTGGTGCTGCTCATCCTCGATGTCTATCCGCTCCGGCGCCTGGGCGGGGCGCAGGGGGGCCTCTTCGGTCGCGCCGCCCGCACGGTGTGGCTCGAGAAGATTCCCTTCGCTGTCCTGAGCCTGGGCGCCGGGGTCATCGCCCTGGTGGCTCTGACCGCCTCGGGCAATGCGAGCACGGTGAGCGATGTGACGCCGGCCTCCCGCGTGGCCATTGCGCTCTACGGCCTCGCCTACTATCTCTGGAAGAGCCTCGTGCCGCTCGACCTCACGCCGCTCTACGAGCGTCAGGGCCTGGCCGAGCTGTTCGCCTGGCCCGCCCTCGCGAGCGCCGTCGTCGTGGCGGCGGTCACCGCGTGCGCCGTCCGGTGGCGCCGTCGGTGGCCTGCCCTGGCGGCCGTCTGGGCCGCCTACGTCGTGATGCTCCTGCCCGTCCTCGGCGCCGTGCCCAACGGGCATCAGATCGCCGCCGACCGTTATACCTACCTCCCCACGCTCGGATGGGCGCTGCTCGCCGGCGCCGCGCTGATCCGGCTCGTGAAGCGCCCGCCGCGTCTCCTCGCCCGCGCTCAGACCGCCCCGCTGGCCGGCGCGGTGGCCGTGGGAGTGCTTGCCGTGTTGGCCGCGCTCACCTGGGACCAGATCGCCGTGTGGCGCACCTCGGAAGCGCTCTGGTCGCACGCCCTCCGCATCGATCCGCGGTCGGCCATGGCGCTCAACAATCTGGGCGCGGTCCGGTCCGGGCAGGGGCGGCAGGAGGAGGCGCTCGCCCTCTTCCAGCGCGCCGCCACGATCCGGCCCGCTTACGCGGCCGCGCAGTTCAACTGGGGCCACGCGCTCGCCGCGCGCGGACAGCTCGGGCCCGCCATCGAGCGATTCCAGGCGGCCATTCGACTCGAGGCGAGCTACGCGGCGCCGCACAACGACTGGGGGCTCGCCCTCGTGCGGCTCGGGCGACCGGCGGATGCCGTCGCGCATTTCGACGAGGCGCTCCGGATCCGGCCCGACTTCGCCACCGCGCACAGCAACTGGGGGCTGGCCGAGCTCGCGCTGGGCCGCCGCGCCGAGGCGACGGCTCGTTTCGAGCGTGCGCTCGTCATCGATCCCGATCACGTCGAGGCGCACTACAACCTTGGCTACGCGCTCGCGGAGGAGGGACGGCTCGACGAGGCGATGGCCCGGTTCCAGGCCGTGGTGCGCGTGAAGCCCGATCATGCGGTCGCCCACAACGACTGGGGGCTTGCCCTGATCCGCCGTGGCCGGCCGCACGACGCGGTCGAGCGCCTCGAGGCGGCGGTACGGATCCGGCCGGATCTGGCCATCGCCCACAGTAACCTCGGCATGGCGCTCATGCACCTCGGGCGGCCCGCGGAGGCGATCGAGCGCTTCCGGCGCGCCGTCGAGCTCGCGCCGGAGCTGGCGCTGGCCTATGCCAACTGGGGCCTCGCCCTCACCCAGCAGGGCCAGCCGGCCGCCGCCGCGGAGCGCTTCCGGCGCGCGCTCCAGATCGATCCCGCGCTTGGCCCGGAGCTTCAGCGCGCGCGGGAGAACCTCGCGGCCGTCCTCGCGGGCGGCGGGACCGCGCCGACCCCCTCTGCTATGATGAGTGGCCCGAGGCAACCATGAAAGGCTACGGCGGCCGCATTCTGTTCATGGACCTGACGACCGGGCAGGCCCGCATCGAGCCCGTGTCGGAGGAGATGGCGCGGAGCCTTCTCGGCGGCAACGGCTTCGCCGCCCGGATCCTCCTCGATCACGTCCCCGCCGGCGTGGGTCCCTACGATCCGGGCAATGCCGTGGTCTTCGCGGTGGGTCCGGTCACCGACACGTCGGTGCCGGGCAATAGCCGGGCTTGTGTGACCGCGAAGTCGCCCCTCACCGAGCTCTTCTTCGACTCGACGTTCGGGGGCCGCTTCCCCGCCACGATGAAGCGCACGGGCTTCGACGCCATCGTCCTCACCGGGCGCGCCCCCGCGCCCGTCTACGTGATGGTCACGGAGGCGGGCGCCGAGATGAAGCCCGCGCGCGACCTCTGGGGCCAGACGACGCGCGACACCGTGCACGCCATCCAGGCCGTCGAGGGGCCGACCGCGGACGTGATGGCCATCGGGCCCGCGGGGGAGCGGCTCGTCCGCTTCGCCGCCATCGCGACTTACTGGAAGAATCGCGAGGGCGTGGCGGGCCGCGGCGGGATCGGCGGCGTGCTCGGGTCGAAGTACGTGAAAGCGGTGGCGGTGGCGGGCGCGCGGAAGACCGAGGTCGCCGACGCGGCCGCCCTCAAGGCGCTGATCGAGGAGAAGCGCGAGCCGCTCGCCACCGGCACGAAGGCGCTCTCCACGTGGGGCACGCCGTTCCTCGTCAAGCCCATCAACACGCTGGGCGCGCTCGGCGCCTACAACCTCCGCCAGGAGACGTTCGCCGACGCCCTCGCCATCTCGGGCGAGGAGATGCATGCGCACTCCCATGACCGCGACACGACATGCCTCAAGTGCCCGGTGGCCTGCGGCAAGCAGTACGAGATCCGCGACGGCGAGCTGGCCGGGCTCAAGGCGAAGATGCCGGAGTACGAGACCATCTTCGCCTTCGGCTCCATGCTCGGGAACGCGCACGCGGGCTCGCTCACGCGCGCCAACGATCTCTGCGATCTGCTCGGGCTGGACACCATCACCATGGGCGTGACGCTGGCCTTCCTCGCCGAGGCGCTGGAGCGCGGCTGGGTGAGCGCGGCGGACGTGGGCGTCCCCTTCGGCTGGGGCGACTGGCGCGGCATGCTGCGGCTGATCGAGCAGACGGCCGCGCGGGAGGGCTTCGGCGACCGCCTGGCGGAAGGCTCGTGGCGCCTGGCGGAGTCGCTCCATCCCGAGGCGACCCGAAGCGTCTACGCGGTGAAGCGGCTCGAGCTGCCCGCCCACTCCGCGCGCGCGCTCAAGGGCCTGTCCATCGGCTACGCCACTGCCACGCGCGGCGGCAGTCATCACGACACGCGCCCCACGCCGCAATACGCCGCCGGATTCGACCGGCGCGGCACCGAGGGCAAGCCCGAGTTCGCGGTGAGGAGCCAGCACTTCACCGCCGTGGGCGATTCACTGGTGATCTGCCGCTTCACCTCGGAGCGCGGCTACGGCCTCTTCGTGGAGGAGCCGTATGCGCGGATGGTGCGCGCCATCACGGGCTGGGACGTCACCGTGGAGGAGCTGGAGCGGGTGGGGGAGCGCGTGATCAATCTCGAGCGCTCCTTCAACGTGCGTGAGGGCGTGCGGCGCGCCGCCGATGTGCTGCCGTGGCGCGTGATGCACGAGCCCATCCCGGACGGCCCATCGGCCGGCATGTACTGCCCGCCCGAGGAGCTGGGCTCTATGCTGGACCGCTATTATTCCCTTCGCGGCTGGGACGGCGACGGCGTGCCCACCCGCGAGCGTCTCGCCTCGCTCGGGCTCTGAGCCCGGCGTTCCTCGGGCGCCCAGCCCGAGCCGGCAACCCCTTGGCTTCTAAGATGGTGATT
>JBKKCN010000452.1:0-9317 GCA_046712525.1 Candidatus Rokuibacteriota bacterium | reverse complement strand
GTGCATGCCCTTCTCGAGGTGGATGTCCTTGAGGTGCACGGCCTTGTCGAAGCGCTGGGGATCGTCGGCGGCCACCTTGCGGTTGTCGGCGTCGAGCAGCTCGCCCTTGCGATCCATCTTGTAGACGGCGCGGAAGACCCAGCCGTGACCGTGGAAGTCGGCGAACTGCCCGCGCGTGAGCTTGGAGTTGAGGTCGGTGATGTTGGCGAGGAACTCGGGATCCGACCACTTGCCGCGCCGGGCGGAGCCCTCGGGGTTGCGGCGCTGGATCTCGTCCACCTGCGCGGCGGAGAGCTTTCGCTCCTTGTCGGGGTACATGAGGTGGCCGTCCGTCTCGTTGTCCCACCACGTGTAGCCGAGATAGCTGTTCGTCACCGTGGTGCCGGGATGGTGGTGGCACACCACGCACTGGCTGGAGGGAATCGAGTTGGTGAAGACGTGGCGGATGGGATGGCCGGACTCGTCCTTGGGGATGGTGGGATCGACGGTGGCGCTGCGCCCGCGGTTGCCGTGCTGCGCGGCGTCTGCGGAGTGCACGGGCGAGCGGTCGTTGGCGTAGAGGACGTGGCACGCGCTGCACCCGCTCGAGCGGTAGTCGCCCGGGTGATCGTTGGTCCCCAGGTACGAGAGCGCGGGATCGAAGAGGCGCGTCTTCTGGAGATTGAGCCACGTGGGATCGGTGCGGTTGAGTGTACCGAGGCCGCGCTGGCTCAGGCGGTTGGCGGGACGCCCGGGCGCCTCGTCCACGAAGGGGATTCCCAGCTCGAGCGGCCGCTGCTGGCCGCGCTCGAAGACGCGCAGCACGTTGCCCGGCTGCCCCACCTCGAAGCGCGGCAGCGGGTCGACGAAGGGCAGCACGCCCTTGCGCAGCATGTCGTCGAGCGTGGGCGGGGGCACGGTGAGGACCCGCCGCGGCACGCCGTCGGCGCCGTAGCTCTCGCCGAAGCGCGGCTGCTTGAGCGGAAAGCTGCCGTTGTTGTAGAGCGCGGCGCTCCACAGCATGGGCGCCGTCGTCATCATGCTCTTCTCGACGTTGGCCACTTCCGTGGGATGGCAGCCGTTGGCGCCGCACGAGCGCTGCGCTGCGCGCAGGTCGCCCGGGTTGACGAAGCGGATGAACTCGTCGCTCTCCTTGGACATCAGCGTGAACGAGCGCTGCGGATTCGCTGACGTCGGCCATGCCTCCGGGTGGCGCGGCGCTACGTGCGCCTCCTTCTTCACGGCGTCGTAGGCGCGCGTTCCCTTCGCCACGTTCGCCGGCAGGGCGGCCTCCACTCGTCCGCCGTGGCAATCGGTGCAGCCGAGCTTGACGGTCGTGGCCTGGTGCATCGTGGCGGAGTCGGTCTGCGTGTGGCACGTCACGCATCCCGTGCTCTTGCGATCGGCGTCCGCCTGGCTCTGCCGGCTCAGCTCGGATCCTGGCGCGCTCTCCACCGCGGGCGTCGGCACCGCCGGCGCGGGCTCGGCGGGCGCTTCCTCGGCGCCGGGCGCGCGCCGGATGCGCTGGGCGAGGTGGAGCACGGATGTGTCCCGCCCCGCGCCCGGCCGCGGAACCTCCACCGCACGCGTGACCTCGCCTTCGCCGGGCCCGGGTGCCAGGGGCTGGCCCACGAGCCCCCACGCTCGCGACAGCGCGAGCAGCAGCAGCAGCGGAATGACGAGGCCGACGAGGCGGCGCATCAGAAGGTGAGCGTGAGCGCCGCGAAGGCGGAGTAGAGGACCTGGTTGCCCTGGGTGCGGACCTTCTCGAGGCCGTTGGCTCCGAAGATGAACTTCTCCTCGGAATAGATGTCACGGAAGCCGGCCCCACCGACGAACGCGCCCCCGCCGGCAGTGAGGATGATGTTGTCGATCAGCAGCGGGCGATAGCGAAAGCCCAGGCTGTAGTCGGTGCCGATGTGAGGCCGCACACGGTCCTGGAAGAGGACCAGCTCGAGCGTCTCCGTGTGATGGAAGCGCAGATGGTTGACGTTGAGGGAGGCGCGCAGGCGCGGGGTGATCTCGATGTCGGCGCCGGCGCCGATGAGAAAGAGGCCGGGGTTGACGTAGTTCGGCTGCCCCTCGATCTTGTTCGCGCGCAGGCTCGGCACCAGGCTGTTGCGGCCCACCAGCTCCACGCCGGTGCCGGTGAGCGGGATGCCCTGGCGCACCCAGTAGCTGAAGGCGCCGCCCGCGAAGTTCGGATTGTCGAAGATGGAGTCGAAGCCGCGGCTGACGTTGTCGAGGGGTTTCTGGTCACCGGAGGACCAGAAGAAGGAGAACTTGGGCCGGAACCAGTCGATGTCCACCGACAGCTCGAGGGCCGCCATCTGGGCGCTGATGTCCTGCGATCTGTCGGAGATGGGGCTGCGGCTGTCGCGCCCGACCACTTGGTAGAAGGCGTGCGTCACGTTCAGGGGGCCGATGTGGCCGTCTCCCGTCCATCCCAGATAGACGGCGTCGATGACGTGGCCGCCCGCCGCGCCCAGGGGGGCGGGCCGCACGGGAAAGCCGTTCTCGTCACGGTGCGTGCCGCCGGCGTCGTGCAGGTAGTGCGCGCTGAGCTGCAGCGTGTAGCCCAGCGTGAGGAAATCCTGACGGAAGTAATTCAGGATGCCGAGGTGCTGGCGGCGCGTGTCGAAAAGACGGTTGAGGCCGCTGTTCGTGTCTTTTTCCAGGGGCCGAAAGTAGACGGCGTTGAACTGGTTCTGGTTGGAGCCGAGGTTGCCGAAGAGCCGCGCTCCGAGCTGGTTGTCGCTGAAGATGAAGCCGCGGAAGTCGCTCGTGAACCCCTGGATGCCCACGCGCGCGGAGAGGAAATCGTACTGGGGGCTGAGATCGCCCAGGTGGTACTCGACGAAGAACTCCTGCAGGCTGGCGTGGTCCTCGTCGCGCGCTTTGCCCTCACTGGGGTCGATGTTCACGACGCCCGTCTCCGCCGCTTCCAGATAGTTGAAGTTGAAGACGCCCGTGATGCGGAACTCCCAGTCGCGCGGCCGGAAGGCGGTGGCGCCCTTGAACAGCTCCAGGGAGAGGATGAAGTTGTGGCTCAGGAAGCGCTGTTCAGGGGAGCCGAAGAACTCGGCGGAATCGGGATCCACGGTCACGACATTGCTCGGCGTGGGGACGGTCCGTGCCTCGAAGAGCGTGTCGCTCACCGCGGTGAGGGCCATGAAGATGTTGCCGCCGATGATCGGGTAGTCCCCCTTGATCACGCTCTGGTTGTACGGGTCCCACCAGCGACCACGCACGAAGGGCGCCTCGATCGGCCGCTCGTAACGGTCCCACGTGGGGATGCCGAGCCGCCATCGATCGAGGATGGGGACGAAGTCGGGGCTGGTATCCGTGGCGCGTGGCGACCGCGGCAGCGACTCCGAGGCGAACCCGGCGGGTGTTTCGGGCATCAGCCGGTAGGGGGGCGCCGCCGGGCGTTCCTGCGCGTGGGCGGCGGCGACCAGCGCGCATACGACCACTGCTGCGACCGCCGTGACCGCCATGAGCGCCCGAGCCATTCGCGCATCCTATAACCGACCCGAGCCAAGCGGGTGAAAAACTTTCGCGTTCACCTTGACACGCGGCGAGGCGGCGACGTAATTTCGCACCGCTTCCGCCCTCCGGAAGCGACAGCGTGGAGGACCATTGACCCAGAGCCGCCCCACCGTGATCGAAGAGTTGTCGGCTCTTCAGCGCGCGCACGGCTATCTTCGCGCGGAAGAGATGCGCCGGCTTGCTCACCGCATGCAGACCCCGCTCTATCAGCTGCACGGCGTGGCGTCCTTCTACCCGCACTTCCGCCTCACGCCGCCGCCCGCCGCGGACGTCCTCGTGTGCGACGACCTCTCCTGCCATCTGCGCGGGGGCGCCACGCTGCGGCAGTCGGCGGAGGAGCGCGTGGCGGACGCGGGGCTTGCCGGCGTCGAGCTTCGAAACAGCTCGTGCCTGGGACAGTGCGACCGCGCCCCTGCGTGCTCCGTGAACGACGTGATCCGCACCGGCGTGAGCGTCGATTCGCTCCTCAGCGACATCGAGGCGACCGTGCATGGGCGTGCGCTCTCGCACGGCGAGCGCGAGGCGCCCGTGCCGCCCCTCGCCATCGATCCCTATCCCCCTGACGGGCGCTACGGCGCGCTGCGCGCGCTCGTTGCCGGCGGCGACCCCGCCGCCGCGCTGCCGCCGCTGAAGGCGGCGGAGCTGCGCGGCATGGGCGGCGCCGGGTTCGGCACCGCGCTCAAGTGGGAGCTGGTCCGCAAGGCGTCCTCGACCACCAAGTACATCGTGTGCAACGCCGACGAGAGCGAGCCCGGTACCATCAAGGATCGCTTCCTGCTCACCCACGTCCCCCACCTCGTGGTGGAGGGCATGATGATCGCGGGGCTCGTGACCGGCGCCCGCACGGGCGTCATCTATATTCGCCACGAGTACCACGCGCAGCGCGACGCGCTCGAGCGCGAGATCGCCGCCTGCCGGCGCGCGGGGCTGCTGGGCGGCAACTTCGACCTCTCGGTCTTCGTCAGCCCGGGCGGCTACATCTGCGGCGAGGAGTCCGCACTGCTGGAAGCGCTGGAGGGCAAGCGCGCGGAGCCGCGCAACAAGCCGCCCTTCCCCGTGGTGGCCGGGTTGTGGGGCGAGCCCACCGTCATCAACAACGTGGAGACGTTCGCCCACGTCCCCGCCATCCTCGTCAAGGGTCCGGAGTGGTTCCGCGCGCAGGGACGCGGGGGCGCGCCCGGCTTGAAGTTCATGGGCGTGAGCGGCGACGTGGCGCGCCCGGGCGTGTTCGAGATCGCGCTCGGCACCCCCGCGCGCGAGGTCATCTTCGAGCGCGCGGGGGGAATGGTCGGCGGCCGGAAGCTCAAGGCCTTCGCGCCCTCCGGCTGCTCGTCGGGCCTGCTCCCGGCCTCCATGGTCGACGTGCCACTCGACTTCGCGCCCCTCGCGAAGGCGGGGTCGATGCTGGGCTCGGGCGCCCTCGTGGTCTTCGCGGACGACCGCTGCATGCTGGACGTGGCGCTCAACGCCGTGCGGTTCTTCAAGCGCGAGTCCTGCGGCAAGTGCGTGCCGTGCCGCGTGGGCTCGGCCAAGCTCGTGGACATCCTGGACACGATGACGCAGGGCCGCGGGCGCATGGAGGAGTTTGCGCTCGTGGACGAGATCGCGCACGCCACCGCCCTCACGTCGATCTGCGGCCTGGGTCAGGTGGTGCCGAGCCCGATCCGCTCCGCGCTCGCCCACTTCCGCGAGGAGATCCACGCCCACGTCCGCGACGGCGTGTGTCCCATGGGCGTGTGCCCGATGCCCGCGGGCGCCACCCGGTCATGAGCGCGTCGCGCGTGGAAGCGGTCATCGACGGCCGCCGGGTGGACGTTGCCGCGGGCACGACGATCTACGACGCCGCGCGCGGTCTCGGCATCGACATTCCGACGCTCTGCCACGCCCAGCACCAGGCGCCCGTGGGCGTGTGTCGGGTGTGCACGGTGGAGGTGGAGCGCAACCGCGTCTACGCCGCCGCCTGTGTGCGTCCGCTCGAGCCCGGCATGGTGGTGCACACCGACTCCGACGGCGTGCGCCAGGCGCGCCGCACGCTCGTGGAGCTGCTGCTCGCCGACCACGGCGCTCCCTGCGCGCGCCAGGCGTCCACGGGCGACTGCGAGCTGGAGACGCTCGCCGTGCGCGACGGGGTGCCGGGCTCGCGCTTCGCCGCGCGCCCCTCGCCGCGCGGGCACGACGACTCCTCGCTCTTCATCAGCGTCGACCACACCGCCTGCATCATGTGCGACCGCTGCGTGCGCGGGTGCTCGGACGTCATGAAGAACTTCGTCATCGGGCGCACGGGCAAAGGCTCCGAGGCCGGCATCGCCTTCGACATGGACGTGCCGATGGCGGAATCCACGTGCGTCGGCTGCGGCGAGTGCATGGTGTCCTGCCCCACGGGCGCCCTCACCAACAAGACGGTGGTGGGCGCCGAGCTGCTGCGCGGCGACGAGATGTCGCGCGAAGATCTGCAAGCGCTGCCGATGTTCGCGAAGATGTCGGGCACCTTCCTCGAGCTCAACCAGGGGGCGGTGGTCCGGCGCACCTACCAGGCCGGCGACATCATCTGCCGCGAAGGCGAGTTCGGCACCACCGCCTTCTATATTCTCAGCGGCACCGTCGACATCTTCGTGGCCACCCCCATGGGCCACGCGCAGAGCGGTGGCCGCCGCACGAAGTCGCGCGTGAAGGGGTTCTTCAGAAGCCTCACCGACCTCGTCGCCCGCGTGGACGAGCCGGACGAGCCGCAGACGCAGCGCTATATCCCGCTCGACGCCGCCGTGGACGTGGAGCGGGACAATCCCATCACGCAGCTGGGCCCGGGCGATCTCTTCGGCGAGATGACGTGCATGTCCTTCTACCCGCGCTCGGCCACCGTGCGCGCCGCCGAGCCCACCGTCGTGCTGGAGCTGTTACGCAACGTGCTGCAGATGCTCCAGAAGGACAAGGGCTTCAAGGCCGAGCTCGACCGCCGCTACCGCGAGCGGGCCCTCGATACCCACCTGCGCTCCGTGCCCGTCTTCGCCGGCCTCACCGACGAGGTCCTCGCGGACCTGCGCGAGGCCGCCGAGCTCGTCCGCTTCGAGCCGGGCCAGGAGATCTGCCGGCAGGGGGAGCCCGCCGACAGCTTCTATCTCGTCCGCATCGGCTTCGTGAAGGTGACGCAGGCGTTTCCCGGCGGCGATCTCGTCCTGCGCTACCTCACCCGCCACGACTACTTCGGTGAGGTGGGGCTCCTCGGCGCCGGCGTGCGCACGGCCACGTGCAGCGCGCTCGACCACGTGGAGGTCGTCCGCATCCGCGCCGACGATTTCCGCGCCGTGCTCGATCGCGTCCCCGGCGTCCGCGCCAGTCTCACCGACGTCGCGCAGAGTCGCACGGACTCCGACCGGCAGCGACGGGAGACGGTGAGCACGCTGCCCATCGAGGACTTCCTCGGTCAGGGGCTGATGGAGGCGCAGAACCTGCTCCTCATCGACCTCGAGCGCTGCACGCGCTGCGACCAGTGCGTGATCGCGTGCGCGGACGCGCACGACGGCGTCACGCGCCTCGTGCGCGACGGCCTGCGCTACGACAAGTTCCTCGTGGCCACCTCGTGCCGCTCGTGCCGCGATCCTCTCTGCATGGTGGGGTGCCCGGTGAGCTCCATCCACCGCAACGAGGGCTCCCTCGAGATCGTCATCGAGGACTGGTGCATCGGCTGCGGCCTGTGCGCCACCCAGTGCCCCTACGGCAACATCAACCTGCATCCGTTCCTGGTGACGGGCGACGATCCCGAGCACCCCGGGCATCGCAAGGCGCTCCTCAAGGAGAAGGCCACCACGTGCGATCTCAGCCGCGAGTACCACGAGCCCGCGTGCGTGTACGCCTGCCCGCACAGCGCCCTCATGCGCGTGGAGCCGCTGCAGTTCTTCGGCGACAAGCTCGGGCTCAAGCGCTGAGCGGGGGCGCGCGCCCGTGCTGATCGACTCCGCGCACCGCCGCTGGCTCATCGGGGTCACCGTCGCCGCCGTGCTCGCCGCCGTCGGCTACGTGCCCTATTACCGCGGCGCCATCAACGGACCCAGCGGAAGCAGCGTGGTCGGGCTCGTGTACGGCATCGCCGCCTTCGTGTGCATGCTGGTGGCGGGACTCCTCGGCGCGCGGCGCAAGGTTCCCACGTGGCGCATCGGGCGCGCCGCCACCTGGATGAAGGGGCACATCTGGCTCGGACTGCTCACGCTGCCCCTCGTCCTCTTCCACGGCGGCTTCGCGTTCGGAGGCCCGCTCACGACGGTGCTCATGATCCTCCTCCTCGCGGTGCTGGCGAGCGGGATCTACGGCCTCGTGCTGCAGCAGTTCCTGCCCCGCATCATGATGACGCAGGTGCCGCACGAGACGGTGTACGAGGAGATCGACTCCGTCGTCTCCCAGCTCCGCGCGGAAGCCGACGGCCTCATCGCGACCGCGTGCGGCACGCCCGCCGGGGATCCGGCGCCTGCCGCCGACGAGCGCCGCGCGGGCGGGGGAAGCGGCGCAGCACCGCGCCCGACCGCGCGCCCGCGACCGGCCACCGTCGCTCCCCTGCCGGGAGCCGACGCCCTCAAGGACATCTACGACGGCGATATCCGCGCCTTTCTGTCGCCGGAGCTGCCTCGCAACGGGCGCCTGGGCACGCCCGCCAAGGCGGGCGCGCTCTTCCGTCACGTCCGCACCGCACTGCCACCGCCGCTGCACGACACCGTGATGCAGCTGGAAGCCATCTGCGAGGAGCGGCGCGAGCTGGCGCAGCAAAAGCGGCTGCACCACTGGCTGCACGGCTGGCTGCTCTTCCACGTGCCGCTCTCGCTGGCGCTGCTCCTGCTGTCCGCCGCGCACGCCGTGCTGGCGCTCCGGTACTGAGGCCATGACGCCGCGCGGGTATACGACACGCTCGCGCGCCAAGCGCATCGCGCTGCACTATCTCGACCGCCCGCATCCCTTCCGCCGCTGGAAGCTGATCCTCTCCATCGCCGTCCCCGCGGTGGCGGCCCTCTGGCTCGTGGCGAGCGCCGCTCGCGGCGACTACCGCCTCTACAACAGTGGCACCGTGTCCACCGCGCATGCGATGTTCGGCAGCGAGTGTGCCCGCTGCCATCTTCCCGAGGGCCGCACCGGCTTCTTCCTGCCCGCCGCCGATGCCGGATGCATCAGCTGCCACGAGGGACCGACCCACAACCGCCGCGAGACGTTCTCGCCCACGTGCGCGAGCTGCCACCTCGAGCACAAGGGGCGCGCGGAGCTGGCCGCGATGGCCGATCAGCAATGCACGCAGTGCCACGGTCGGCTGCAGACGACGGACGGCGTCACCGCCTTCACGAAGGAGATCGGCGGCTTCACGCGCGGGCACCCGGAGTTCGCGGTCACGGTGGCGGGGGCGGGAACGGCGACGCGCGTGAGGCTGGACGATCGCGCGCGCCTGCGCGACAACGCGCAGATCAAGCTCAACCACGCCAAGCACCTGAAGGCGGGGCTCAAGGGTCTCGATGAGCTGAAGTCCACGCGCGGGAGCGACGGTATTCTGCAAGCTCGCGACGGACTGCAGCTCACGTGCGCCTACTGCCACGAGCCGGACGAGCGGCGCGGCGCCATCGCCCCCATCACCTTCCAGCGACATTGCGGTCCCGCGTGCCACCCGCTCGATTTCGACGCGCGCCTGCCGGACGTCACGGTTCCGCACGATACGCCGCCCGTCGTGCACGCCTTCCTGCGGGGTGTCTTCAGCGAGTCCTTCGACGTGTGCCAGACCGTGCAGCGCTCGCCCGCCTCGGCGGCGCCGGCGACGCGAG
>JBKKCN010000451.1:0-8360 GCA_046712525.1 Candidatus Rokuibacteriota bacterium | reverse complement strand
TCGAAGGGCCCCCAAGCCCCCGCGCTCGGCAGCGCCGCGGCGTAGCCGCGGCACTCCTCGACGTACAGGGTCCTCGGACGCCCACGCCCGCCCCACTTCCGCCGAACGCGCGGGAATAGTGGTCAGTCACGATGACGGTGCGCTGGCGACGAGCTGTTCGGCGAGCCGTGTCGCTTCCGTGGCGGGCTCGACCAGCAGGCGTGCGGCGTCGCGATAGTAGCGTTCGATGGGGAACTCGGTGGTGTAGCCGTAGCCGCCGTGGATGCGCATCGATTCCAGCGCCGCCTGGTACGCGGTCTCCGCCGCGTAGCGGCGCGCGAGGCCGGCGGCGACGGGATCGGCGTCTTCGGCGGCGGCGTACGCGAGCAGGCGCGCGGCGGTGATGGCCGTCGCCATGTCAGCGAGCTTGAGCTGGACCGCCTGATGCTCGCAGACGGGCTTGCCGAAGGTGGTGCGCTGCTGCGAGTAACGCAGGGCGCCTTCAAAGGCGGCCTGGGCGAGGCCGACCGCGGCGGCGGCGGCGCCGAGCGAGACGACGGTGTCCAGCCGGCGCGCACCGTCGCCGAGGGGATGGCCGCGCGCGCCGTCGAGCGTGAGCGCGGCCGCCTGCACGCCGCGCACGCCGACCGTGGCCGCAGGCGGCGCCACCGTGACGCCCGCCGCGCCCCGTTCCACCGCGAAGAGCGCGCGTCGGCTCTCGCCCGCGCGAGCCTCGATGACGAAGACGCCGGCGCCGGCCGCCATGTCGACGAGGGGCAGGGAGCCGCTCACACGCCAGCCGCCACCGTCGTGGCGCGCGTCGAGGTCGCCGCCGACGGCGGCGGTGCCCATGATCTCTCCGCGCGTCATGCGCGAGAGCGTGGCCTCGCGCAGCACCGCGGGCGCGTCACGGCCGATGGCATCCGCCGCCGTCGCGTGAGCGGCCACGATGGCGGCCACGCTCGTCCAGCCGCGCGCGAGCTCCTCGACGATCATCGCGTAGGTGACGAGGTCGAGCCCGAGCCCGCCGTCACGCGGAGGGGCGAGGGCACCGAGCAGACCGAGATCGGCGACCTGACTCATGATCTCGGTCGGATAGCGTCCGGCGGGCTCGACGTCGGCGACGGAGGGCGCGAGCGCTTTGTCGACGAACTGGCGCACGGCGAGCACCATCTGCTTGCGGACGTCCGGCTCTGACTCGCGGGAGGTGAGGGCTCCCGGCCGTTCGCCGTACCGCTCCACGAGGCCGCGCGCGATGATCGTGCGCTGGATCTCGTTGGTGCCCTCGCCGATGATCATCAGCGGCGTATCGCGGTAATAGCGCTCGACCGCGAGCGATGCGAGCGTGCCTGCCTCGCCGTGGATGCGCATGGCGTCCACCGCGAGCTGCTGCGCCGTCTCGGAAGCGAGCAGCTTGGCCATGCCCGCCTCCACGTCGCATCGCTCCTCGCGGTCCTTCATGCCCGCCGCCCAGTACGTGAGCAGACGCGCCGCGCGCAGCCGCATCGCCATGTCGGCCACCCGCGCAGGGGCGGGCGTGCCCCCCGCGCGCACGTGCGCCACGCTGTCGTCGTACGCGGCCTGCGCCACGCCCACCGCGCGCGCGGCGATGTTGATCCGTCCGGTTTCCAGCCCGCCCATGACGTGCGCGAACCCGCGTCCTTCCACTCCGCCCACGAGGCTCGCGGCCGGGCAGGGGAACTCGTCGAAGATGATCTCCGCCGTGTCCACGCCCTTGTAGCCGAGCTTGCCGATGGACTTCACGAGCTTGAGAGCGGGATGGCCTTTCTCCACGATGAAGCACGACATGCCGCGGTGGGGCGGCCGGGCGGTGGGATCCGTGAGGGCGAGGAGGGCGAACGTGTTGCCCTCGCGGCCGTTCGTGACGAACATCTTGGTGCCGGTGATCACGTAGTCGTCACCCGCGCGCCGCGCCACGGTCCGGATCGCCTGCACGTCAGAGCCCGCATGCGGCTCGGTGAGGCAGAGTCCGCCGCGCGCCTCGCCGGTGGCGAAACGCGGCAGGAAACGGCGCCGCTGCTCCTCGGTGCCGAATTTCAGGACGATGAGGGCGGCCATGGTGTGGCTGTTGAGCACGCCTGCGAGGGACATCCAGCCGCGGCAGATCTCCTCGATCGTGCGCGCGTACGTCGTCACGTCGAGTCCGAGGCCCCCGTACTCGACGGGGACGAGGGCACCGAAGAGCCCCAGCTCGCGCATGCGTGCCACCAGCGTGTGCGGGTACGCGTCGGCATGCTCGAGAGCGGAGGCCGCCGGCTGCACCTCGTCCTCGACGAAGCGCCGGACGGCGAGAACAGTGTCGGCCGCGTCGGACGATCGGGCCATGGGCCTCGAATAGTACCGTACAATTATGGCGATGACCCTCGACGACCTCGTCCTTGGCCTTCAGCATCTGCTCGATCGCCTCGTGAGGCGAGCGCGGCTGGGGCGGGCGCCGGAGGCGGGCGGGCGCCGCCTGCTCATCGTGCAGATCGACGGCCTCTCCCAGGGCGCCCTCGAGCAGGCGCTGGCGGCGGGCTTCATGCCCTTCCTCAAGCGACTGCTCGACAAGGGCACGTTCACGATGCAGCCGATGGCGGTGGGACTCCCCACCTCCACGCCCGCCTTTCAGATGGCGGCGATGTACGGTGTGCAGCCGGACATTCCGGGCTTCCACTATCACGACAAGCGCCGCCGCGAGGATGTCCACTTTCCGCGCGCGGGCGATGCCGCCTTCGTGGAAGAGCACCAGGCGGCCGGCCGCGTGGGCATCGTGACCGGCGGCAGCACCTATGGCTGCGTCTTCACGGGCGGAGCGCCGAACAACCTGTTCAGCTTCGCGCAGATCAAGCGCCCGTCGGGCGAGGGTATCCTCCGGGTGCTGAGCGCCCTCGTCGTACTCCTCTGGGTGATCGTCAAGAGCCTGATCTTCTCCGTCTTCGAGCTGCTACGCGCGCTCCTGCGCTTCATCGCGGATCCTGTCGGGGAGAGCCGGCGGGGCTGGAAGTGGCTGGCGATCAAGATCGGGATATCGGTATGGCTACGCGAGCTGTTCACGCTGGCGGTGTCGCGCGACCTCTACATGGGCGTCCCCGCCGTGTACGTAAACTACCTCGACTACGATGTCATCGCCCACGTGTATGGTCCGCGTCACCGGCGCGCGCTGCGCTCGCTTCGTCACGTGGACCGCTCGCTGCATCAGCTGTGGCGCGTGTGCCGTCGTGTGCCGGGATACGGCTACGACCTCCACGTGCTGTCCGATCACGGGCAGGCGCATTGCACGCCGTATATCGAGCTGATGGGCGGCACGCCCATCGAGCGCCGGCTCTTCGACGAATTCTTCGATCCCGCGCACACGAGCGTGACTCCCACACGACGGCGGCGGCGGCCCCTCGCGAGCGCGATGACGGCCTTTCGCAGCGGGCACGCGCCGGGCGTCCTGCAGCGCTTCCTCAATTACCTGGAGGACCCCGGAGACTCCGGTGAGCTGAAGGAGGCGCGCGAGCGCAACGGCGTGCGCGTGATCGCGGCCGGGCCCAACGCCTTCGTGTACTTCCTCGATGATTCCGAGCCGCTCCTGCTCGATCAGATCGACGAGCGCTTCCCGGGCCTCGCCCAGGACCTGTCACGCAGCCGCGGCATCGGCCTGGTGCTCGCGCGATCCTCCGAAGGCCCCGTTTGCTTCTGGCGCGGCAAGCGCTACGGCCTCGACGAGCTCGCCTCCGGCCCCTTCGCCGGCCGCGAGGACCCGGAGATCGTCAGGGACGGCATCCGTGACCTCATGGCCATGCCGAGCGCGGGCGACCTCGTGCTGTACGGGCTCGACTCCGCCGAGGGCAACGTGTCGTTCATCGCGGAGACCGGGGCTCACGCCGGCACCACCTTCGATGAGCTGCACACGTTCATCATCGCGCCCCGCGGCGTGCAGTTGCCGGCGGCCATCGTGCACCCGCTCCAGCTCTACCCTCACTTCGTCCAGTACCAGGGGGCCCGGCGGACCTCCGCGTGACCCCGCTCGTCGTCGTCAGCTACAACATCCACCGTGGCCTGGGGCTCGACCGGCGCCGCGACCTCGACCGCATCGCCGCCGTCATCGCGGAGACGGAGCCGGACGTGATCGGCCTGCAGGAGGTCATCCGCGAGGACGGTGATCGCGTGCCCGAGGCCGACCAGGCCGTGTACCTGGCGCGCAAGCTGGGAATGGAGGTGGTGATGGGCGAGACGCGCCCGCACGGCACGGGCACCTACGGTAACGCCGTGCTCACCCGCCTGCCCATCATCGGCTCCGTGCGGTGCGATCTCAGCTGCGGCACGCGCGAGCCGCGGGGCAGCCTGCGCGTCGATGTCGCCGTGGACGGCACCGTGCTGCACATCTTCAACTGCCACTTCGGCCTCGCCTTCCGCGAGCGGCGCGAGCAGCTCGAGCTGCTTGCCAGCTTTATCCGCGCCGGCAGCTGCGAGGGCCCCCGCGTCGTGATGGGCGACTTCAACGAATGGCACCGCGGACCGGTCACCAAAGGGCTGAGGCTCGAGTTCTCCTCGCCCATGCGGCGCATGCGGCGCACGCACCCCGCGATGTTTCCGATCTTCAAGCTCGATCGCATCTACTGGGATGTGGAGCTGCAGGGCGAGGAGTTCCACGTTCATCGAAGCCGCCTTGCCCGTGTCGCCTCCGACCATCTGCCCGTGGTGGCACGCCTGCGGGTGCGCCGCCGCGTTGCCAGGCCGCTCGCGCCGTACGTCACCGGCGACGCCCTGCCCCCCGCTGAATAGCCCGCGCGCGACCGGACGCTCGTTGTCGGCGCTGCTCACGGCGGCGTGCGCGCTCTTCCTCGCGGGCCTCATCGCCCTCGTCGTCTCGCTGCACGCAAACGAGCCGGCGGTGGAGTCGGTGCAGGAGCCCGAGCGCGCCCTCGCCCTTGTCGTGGAGCGCACGATGGAGCTGCGTGACGCGCTCGCGAGGGCGCCCGCCTGGGAGCGCCGCTTCTACGAGCTCACCATGACCGAGGGCGCGGGCGAGGTGGCGCAGGCCATCACGTGGTACGAAGAGCTCGCGCGCGAGTCCGTTCATCCGGAGGTCGATTTCCGGCTCGCCGTGCTCCAGGCGGAGGCCGAACGCGTGGCCGAGGTCAGGGACACGCTGGCGACGTGGTCGGCCCGCGGCGCCCCCTTCGATGTTTATGCGGCGCTGATCGCGGGGGCGTATCTCGACGGCCCCCTCCCTGCCACGGGCGCCGCGTTGCGCGCGCTCGCCAACATTGCGCCCGAGGGATGGTTTCGCACGCGCGTGTCAGAGCGCCTCGCCATCCGTGCCGCGGACGCCGCCTGGCTGGAGTCCGTGCGCGCGTCGGTGTCCGCCCGCATGCAGCAACTGCTGGGCCGCGTGCGCGTGATGACCGTCATGGAGCTGGCGCTGCTCGTGGGCGGAATCGTCGCCCTCGTGGCGCTGCTCAAGCACGGCTCTGCGCGGGCGGCGGTGGCCGATGCGGAGGTTCCGCCTCCATGGTCGCTGGGGGCGGGACTCACCGTCCTCATTCGCGGTGGCGCGGCAGGCGCGCTCGTCGCCGTCGGCCTGCTCTACGCGTTGCCCTGGTCCGTTGACAGCGCGCTGATGGAATCGCTCGCCGTGCCGATGATGAACCTGCCGATCGTCCTGCTCGCCCGTCGGCACCTCACACCACCGCCGGCGCCCACGCTGACCTCGCGTCTTGGACTCTGGCCGAGGCCGGGTGGCTGGCGCGCGCTCGTCCTCACCGCCGCCGCCGTGGTCGCGGCCGGCATCGTGATCGACCTCGTCGTGGCCGTCATCGGCGAGTCGATGGAGCTCAGCGCGCACTGGACCGAGTGGTTCGATGCCGACATGGCGTGGGGCCCGCCCGCGATGGTGGCCGCGGCGCTCGCGAGCGCCGTGCTCTTCGCTCCCATCTTCGAGGAGATCGTGTTCCGCGGCCTGCTCTTCGGCACCCTGCGCAACGCCTTCGGCTGGCCGCTGGCCGCCGCGCTCAGCGCCGCCGTCTTTGCCGTCGCCCACGGCTACGGCAGTCTCGGCTTCGCGAGCGTCTTCCTCAGCGGCGTCCTGTGGGCGTATTCCTATGAATCGACCGGCAGCCTGCTCCCCGGAATCATCGCGCACGCGGTGAACAACCTCGTCGCGTCCGCGGGCGTGCTGTGGCTAATTCGGATGTAGGGCGAATCAGCCGCGACCGGCCAGCTCCAGCATCGCGATAAATAGGGTATTCGCGCCGGCCTCGATGTCGGCGATGGCGGTGAATTCCTCTTCGCAGTGACTTCGCCCGTCGTGCGACGGCACGAAGATCATGCCCGCGGGCGCGATGGCGGCCATGTACTGGGCGTCGTGGCCGGCGCCGGAACGGATGCGCCGGTGGGCGCCGCCGCTGGCCGCGGCCGCGCGCTCCACCGTGTTCACCACCTCGGGCGCGAACGGCGTGTACGGCATCCTCCAGTAATGCTCGAGCTCATAGCGCACGCCTTCGCGCTCGCACGCGTCGCGGACGAGCGCGTCCAGCATCGGCTGCGCGCGGTCGAGGGTCTCGCTCTTTGGATCACGCATGTCGATGGACATCGTGACCTTGCCCGGAATGGCGTTGACGATGTTCGGGTGGACCGTGAGGTTGCCGACCGTGGTGACGAGGTCGCCGCCGATGTCGCGCGCGAGACGGCGCACGCCGGTGACCACCTCGGCGGCGGCGACGAGAGCGTCGTGACGGATGCGCATGGGCGTGGGTCCGGCATGGTCCTGGACGCCATGGATGGTCAGGCGCGACCACGCGATGGCCACGATGCCCTCCACCACGCCCACGGCGAGGCCTTCCTCCTCGAGGAACGGGCCCTGCTCGATGTGCAGCTCGAGGTAGGCGCGCAGCGGACGGGGCACGCAGGGCTCGCTGCCGAGATAGCCGATGCGCTCCAGCTCGTCGACGAGCCGGAGGCCGTCCTTGTCGCGAGCGTTGTAGGCGTCCTCGAGCGCGATCTTGCCCGCCATCACGCCGCTTGCGATCATCGCCGGCTGAAAGCGCGCGCCTTCCTCGTTGGTGAAGATGACCAGCGTCACCGGATGCCGGGTGCGCACCTTATGGTCGTTCAACGAACGGATCGCCTCCAGCCCGCACAGCACGCCGAGCTGGCCGTCGTACTTGCCGCCGGTGGGCACCGAGTCTGCGTGCGAGCCCATCATCACGGGGGGCAGGGCGGCGGTGCCCGCGCGCTCGCCGAAGATGTTGCCCATCTGGTCCACGGTCACGCGCAATCCCGCCTCGCGCATCCAGCGCACGAGGAGGTCGCGTCCCCGCCGGTCCTCGTCACTGAGGGCCAGCCGCGTGAGGCCGCCGCGCTCGGTGGCGCCGACGGCGCCCAGCTCGTCCATCGACTGTTCCAGTCGCTTGAGATCGATCTTCATGGAGCCACCTTATACCATTGAATATCGTTGGCTAATCCATGGGCGGCCACCTATGCTGAAGGCCGGGCGGCGTTCCGTCCGGCGGAAACAATGGGAGGCTCACGTGCACCCGGTCTGGCTGGCGCTGCTGCTGATCCTGTCGCTCGGTCCATCGACGTCGGCGCACGCGCAGACGCTTCGCGCAGAGCGTCCCACGCTCACTGTCGGCGAGAAGTGGATCCGTAGCGACGGCGCCTACGAGCTGGTCAGGATCGAGGGCGGTACCTATGTCTTTGCCGCCGGGTCCGGTCGTGAGATCCATCTCAACCGCGATCTCCACATCGTTCGTACCCGCCGTGGGACCGACATCGTCGAGTGGGACGGTGTTCCACGCATCGACTGGCCCCTGGCGGTGGGCAAGTCCGGTCTCGCGCGCGGCTACTTCCGAAGCCCCGCCACACCGCCGGGCGGCGCGCCTGTCACGCACAGCTACAAGGTGGAGGGCGTGGAAACGCTCACGATCGCCGGGCGCTCCCTGGAGACGCTCAAGATCGGGTTCACGTTCTTCAACGAGCGCAACCAGCGGCGAACCGATTATTTCCTCTGGTACGCGCCCGACGTGCGGCAGTACGTCAAACAGGAGGGCGGCCCGGGGTCCGCGTGGAAGGTGGTGGCATTCGATCGCCAGGGGCCCGCCCCCCTCACGATCGCGCTCGCCGCGCCCGCCGACGACGAGCGCGCGAGCACGCCGGACCTCACCGTGCGGGGCAAGATCACCGGAGGCACGGGACTCACGCGCATGACGGTGACCGTCAACGGTGTGCAGACGTTCGCCGATCAGGGCCGCCCGGGCGTCGGCGGTGGCTTCGCCCTCGAGGTGCCCGTGAAGCTGAAGGAAGGACGTAACGTCGTGCTGGTCACGGCGGCGGATGAAGCGGGCGCCACGCGCCAGGTCCCGCGCGTGATCCACTACGACAAGCCCGCG
>JBKKCN010000450.1:0-33077 GCA_046712525.1 Candidatus Rokuibacteriota bacterium | reverse complement strand
CGCGTGCTGCACACAGGTTCCGGGCAGAGAAGCTGGACTTCGGCGAAGCGCGGGATGAGCGCGCGCGCGCGCTCGCGCCAGGCGCGCCGCGGCGCGGTGGCGTCCACGAGCACCGGCACGCCGGCCTCGCTCAGGTGCTTGGCGGCGTATGCGAGCGCAAGGTGCGCGATCTCGTCATCGCGCGCCGTGGCGGGGCCACCGCCGGCCACGGCGGCACGGGCGGCGTGCACGTCGAGGACGCGCACGTCGATGCCGCGCGCCTTCAACTGTTCCGCCACGCCCCAGGCCAGCGTGGTCTTGCCGCTGCCCGGCAGCCCGGTCACCCACATGACCCACGTCGGCGTGCCGTAGAGCGCGGCGGCTTCCACCGGAAAGCGGCGCGTGAGGCCCGCCACGGCGTCCGCTGCCTCGGCGACGGATTGGCGCACGGTATCGATGACGAGCTCCGGGGCACACGCGCGCTCGTAGTCCACGTCCACGCCGGGCACGGTGGCGCCCGGGCGGCCGGCCGCCGCGTAAATGCCGGTGGGGGCGTGGCCCTGCGGCCGCGTCGCTTCGCGCTCGCGGCAGACGTCCATCGGACACTCGAGCTGGACCTCGGCGAAATGGCGGATGGTGGCGCGCGCGAGGTCGCGCCACTCTCGCCGGTGGGCGGTGGCGTCGATGATCACCGGCACCCCCGCGTCGACAAGGCTGGCCGCGACGTACACGAGGGCGCGGTACACGCGTGTCCGCTCCACGTCGCTGTACGTCGGATGTGGCGTGAGCACGCGGCGCATCGCATCCATCTCCAGCAGCGCCACCGGCCGGCCGTCCGCACCGAGCCGCTCGACAGCCGCGCGTGCGATAACCGACTTGCCACTGCCGGGCAGGCCCGTGATCCAGATGGCCCAGCTCATCGCGCCACTCCGCAGATCCACGAGAGGTCGGCGGGGTCGAAGCGCGTGGCGTCGGCCATGCAGCGGGCGAAGTGCAGCAGCTCGGCGCGCGTGTCGCCCGCCAGGTTGGGATACCAGCGCGGGTGCGCGAGCACGAGGGCCCGGAACGCGAAGAACGGGGGCAGCGTCTCCAGCAGCTCGTCGTCGTGGCTGGCTTCCAGATACGTGGCGAGGAACGTCTGGAAGAGCGTGCGGAACGGTTCGGCCACCCCGCACTCGGCGCCGCCCGCCGCGCGCCGGATGCCGAAGAACAGGTAGTTCACCGCGAGGGCGGCCACGTCGTCCGCCGGCTCGCCCCACTCGCCGCGGCTGCGATCGAGGACGGAGAACTCCGTGCCTTCGCGGAAGAGGATGTTCCACGGGTGAAAGTCGCCGTGCACGCGCGCGCAGCGGTGCGCGCGCCCGCGCAGCCTCCACCGCCACGTCACCAACGCGTGCTCGAGCGCCTCGCACGCCTCGGGCGGCAGCGGCGCCCAGCGATGCGGCAGGCTGTCGAGGATGCCCATCACGCACTCGCCGTGGCCGACGAGCTCGCGAATGCGCCGGGCGTAGATGGCGGGATCGTCGTGCTTCATCGCGTGCGCGTCCGCCAGGTAGCGCGCCAGCGCCTGCGCGCGCAGCACGTCGAGGTCGGTGAGGGTGCCCGTGAGCAGGCGGTCGAGGTCGAGCCAGTACAGGTGTCCGTCCGCCTTTTCGACGAGCTGAAAGAACTCCGCGGCGTCACCGGCGGACACGAGCGCGCCCGAGCTGCGCACCATGCCGACGTCGAGACTCCTCACGTGGCGCGGAAAGGCGTTGTACGCGGCGTGGCCGTAGAGCGCCTGCCACGCGCGATCGGCGGGATAGTCGTGGCCGAAGCCGGCGGCCGGGCGCGTGCGCGAGACGACGAAGGTGCGGGGCCGACCCGCGACCTCGCACAGCACTTCGAAGGGCGCCCCGTAGCCGAACCCTTTGGGATCCGCGAGGCCGTCGGTGGCGCCGAGCGCCCGCACGCCCTGCACGGCCACCGGCTCGCTGAGTAGCGACGTCAGGTATTCGGCGAGGGCAGTGACACCGATGCGTACCGCTTCCATCACCATGGCTAGACGTGCGCGACGAGCTCGGCGCTCATGGGCTCGTCCTTAGGTTCCGCGAACGGTGAGAACGGGGCACGGCGCGGTGGCGACGACACGTCCGGCGACGCTGCCCACGAAAAAGCGCGCCATACCCGTTCGGCCATGGGTGCCTACCACGAGCAGATCGGTCTTCTTCGACTTTGCGGCCTTCGCGATCTGCTCGTGCGCCACGCCGTCGAGCAGCAGCCCCCGGGCGCGCACGCGCGCACTCTTCGCTTTTGCGAGCAGCGCGTCGAGCTTTTTCTGCGCCCATGCCCTGCTCGAGCGGGCGAGTGTCTCGTACGTTGACGGCGACACGTAGCCATCACCCGCGAAGCCGAGCACCGGCGACACGACGTGCACGACCGTGAGCTCGGCGTTGTGGTCCTTCGCCTCCTGCAGGGCGCGGACGAACGCCGGGCGCGATGCCGGCGAAAAATCGGTGGCGTGCATGATTCGCTTCATCGCACGGCCTCCCCCGCCATCGCGGGCTGCGCGGCGGCGGCACTCACGCTTGCGACGGGCGCCTGCGGCGAGCGCACGAGCAGGATGGGCGTCGTCGTGGAGCGCAGCACCGACTCCGCGACGCTGCCCATGACGAGCCGGCCGAGACCGCTGCGGCCGTGCGTGCTCATGACGATGAGGTCGGCATGGCGGTAGCGCGCGGCGTCCACGATCGCCTCCACGGGTGGTCCGTACCAGACGGACGTGTCGACGTTACCGACGCCGAGCTCCTTCAGGCGGAGCGCCACGCCGGCGAGGTACGTCTCGGCGCCACGGATGGCGGTGACCTGGAGGTCGATGGGATCGGCGTTCAGGGTGGCGGGCGCTTCCGCGGCGCGCAGGAGCACCACCTTACCGCCTTGGCACGTGAGGTCGGCCGCCCACGTCAGCGCGGCCTCCGCGAGGATCGAGCCATCGAGTGGAACCAGCACTGTCTTGACCTGCATCGCATCCTCCTGGGATCGATTCGGCGCCCGGATGACGCCGCGCCACCACGCAGGGGAAGGAGAGCAACAGCGATGCCGCGTCTTGCGGCCAGCGAAAACACTCACTTATCGGAGGAGGACCTGGGCGATGGTGGGGCAGGCCTACCCCGGTGGGGCGCGGCGGCCCCGCGCGACTACTTGATGGCGTGCTTGTTGAGCAGGCGGTGGAACGTCTTGCGGTCGATGCCGGCCGTCTTGGCGGCGGCGGTGATGTTGCCGCCGTGGCGGGCGAGCAAATCTTTTAGATACGCGGCTTCGAGCACGCTCATCCACTTTTCCTTGGCGTCCTTGAGGCCGAGGTCCGTGGTGTCAGCCAGGCGCGCGTCGGCGGGCAGTGCCGTGCCGGCGGCCTCGGTGAGGCGAGCGCCCTGCACGAGGTGCTCCGGCAGGTCGCGTCGGGTCACGGTGGCGCCGTCGGCGAGTGCGCACGCACGCTCGACGACGTTCTGCAGCTCGCGCACGTTGCCCGGCCATGCGTAGCGCTCCAGCGCTTCCATCGCCTCCTCATCGTAGGCGGTGACGCGCCCGGCGCCGTAGCGCTTGAGAAAGGCGTGGGCGAGGAGGCGCACGTCGCCCGCGCGCTCCCGAAGCGGCGGCAGCACGATGGCGATCACGTTGATCCGGTACAGCAGCTCCTCGCGGAAGTTGCCCTTCGCCACCGCCCCGCGCACGTCGCGATTGGTCGCCGAGACGATCCGCACGTCGACGTCCACGAGCGTGGTGCCGCCCACACGGCGGACCTGGCGCTCCTGCAGCGTGCGCAGCAGCTTGCTCTGCAGGGCGAGCGGCAGCTCGCCGATCTCGTCGAGGAAGACGGTGCCCCCGCTCGCGCTCTCCAGCAGCCCGGGTTTCGTCTTCACCGCGCCCGTGAAGGCGCCCTTCTCGTGCCCGAAGAGCTCGGACTCCAGCAGCGGCTCGGGCAGCGAGGCGCAGTCCACGGGCACGAACGCCTGCGCCGCGCGCGGGCTGTTGGCGTGCACGGCGCGCGCAATGAGCTCCTTGCCCGTCCCCGACTCGCCGAGGATGAGAATGTTCGCTTCCGAGCGGGCCGCCTTCTTCACGAGCTCGAAGACCTGCGCCATCGCCGGGCTCCTGCCGATGACGTTGTCCAGCCCCAGTGTTTCCTGAAGCTGATCGCGCAGGTTGCGGTTCTCGACCTGCAGCCGTCGCTGGCGCAAGGCGCGCTCCACCGTGACCGAGAGCTGGTCGACGGAGAAGTTTTTCGGCAGGTAGTCGAAGGCGCCGTGCTTGACGGCGTCCACCGCGGATTCGATGGTGGCGAAGGCGGTGATGAAGATGACGGGCAGGGCGGGGTCCAGCGCATGCGCCCGGCGCAGGAGCTCCATGCCGTCCATCTCCGGCATCTTGAGATCGGTAAGGAGCACGTCGGGTCGGTCGGCCTCGAGATAGGCGAGTGCGCGCTGCGGATCGGTGGCGGTGAGGCACTTGTAGCCCGCGCGCCGAAGGATGCGCGCGCAGTTGTCCACCATGTCCGGCTCGTCGTCGACGATCAGAATGCGACTCGACTCGGTCATCGGACCGTCATTATATTCGCTATATTCGCGTGGCGCGGGGTCCGCGCCACGGACGGCCCCGGCAGGATCGTGGTTCCTCCGTGCTAGGCTGGCATCGTGACCGACCGCGATCTGCGACGGAAGATCGTGTCGGCGCGTAGTGTCCCCGAGGCTTTCCGCGCCGGCGATCCAGTCATCGATCAGCGCGTCGTCACCGACGCCGAAGCGGCCGGCAAGGCGGCGGACGATCGTCCCCAGGTCGTCGAGCTCGACTGCAACCCGGTCGTCGTCCTCGAGAGCGGTGCCGCCGTCGTCGACGCACGTGTCCGTGTTGAGCCGGCGGCCACGCCTCCGCCGCTGGGCGCCTGCCGCTGAGGCTCGCCGCCGTGTCCGTCTCCGCTGAGTCGTCGGATCGAGCTCGCGAGCGCATCACGCTGCCGTGGCACTGCCTCCCTTGCGAGGCGGTGCTCGAGGCGCTCGGCACGTCGCCTCGGGGCCTCGCATCCGAGGAGGCGCGCCGGCGTCTGAGCGAGAACGGCCCGAACACGCTCGCCGAAGCCCCGGGGCGGACGGTGATCGGGATGCTCCTTTCGCAGTGCACCGACTTCATGATCCTCGTGCTCGTGGCCGCCGCCCTGGTGTCGGCGCTCATCGGCGGCGCCAAGGATGCTGTGGTGATCCTCACCATCGTGGTGCTGAACGCGGTGCTCGGCTTCGTCCAGGAGTATCGCGCCGAGCGGGCGATGGCCGCGCTCAAGGCCATGGCCGCGCCCACGGCGAACGTGCTGCGAGAGGGACACCCGGGTCAGGTCCGGGCCGCCGACATCGTACCGGGGGACATCGTGCTCCTCGAAGCCGGCGCCATCGTCCCCGCGGACCTGCGGCTCCTCGAGGTCGCATCGCTGAAGGTCGACGAGGCCACTCTCACCGGGGAGTCGGTGTCCGTCGACAAGGCGGTGCAGGCGCTCTCCGATGAAGGGCTGCCGATCGGTGACCGGGCGAACATGGCGTACAAGGGCACGGTGGTCACCTACGGCCGCGGCAGCGGCGTGGTGGTGGCGACCGGCATGCAGACCGAGTTCGGCAAGATCGCCACCATGCTCCAGCAGGCCGCCGAGGTCAGGACCCCGCTCCAGCGGCGGCTGGCCGCTTTCGGGCGCGTCCTGGTGGTGGTGGCGCTGGTGATCTCGGCGATCGTCTTCGGCGCCGGCCTCCTCCGCGGCGAGGCCCCGTTGCTGATGTTCCTGACCGCGGTGAGCCTGGCCGTGGCTGCGATCCCCGAGGCGCTGCCCGCCATCGTGACGATCACGCTGGCGCTCGGCGCGCGGAAGATGGCCGAGCAGCAGGCCCTTGTGCGACGGCTCCCGGCCGTAGAAACGCTCGGTTCGGTCACGTACATCTGCTCGGACAAGACCGGGACGCTGACGCTGAACCGGATGCGGGTCGAGGAGCTGTACTGCGACGGGGCCCTCCAGCGGACGCCTCGACGCGGCGGGTCCTGGGAAGAGCTGCTGCGGGCGATGGCCCTCAGCAATGACGCCCGTCGGGATGACGCTGGCCGCGCCGTCGGGGATCCGACCGAGGTCGCGCTCTATCTCGCCGCCGAGGACGCCCGCGCGCTGAAGGCCGAGCTCGAGCAGGCTCTGCCCCGCGTCGCGGAGCTGCCGTTCGACTCCGAGCGAAAGCGCATGACCACGATCCACGCCGTGGCGGAGGGAGGCTTTGTCTCCTACACGAAGGGAGCCGCGGAGGTCATGCTCGACCTCTCGACGCAGCTGCTCACGTCCGCGGGCCCCGTTCCCTTGCCGCGCGCCGCGCTCCTCGAGCTGAGCGAGCGGATGGCGTCGGACGGTCTCAGGGTGCTTGCGCTGGCCATGCGCCGGTGGCCGACCACGCCGGGCGAGATCGCCGATCGCGTCGAGCGCGACCTCGTCCTGCTCGGGCTTGTCGGTCTTATCGATCCCCCACGGGAGGAGGCCCGGGAGGCGGTCATGGCCTGTAAGAGCGCCGGGATCGTCCTCGTCATGATCACCGGCGATCATTCCCTCACGGCGCGCGCGATCGCCGCTCGGCTGGGGATTGTCGAGAACGGCGACGGGGTCGTGACCGGTCGTGAGCTCGCTCGCCTCTCCCCCGCAGAGCTGGAGCAACGGGTGGGAGACATCCGGGTCTATGCGCGGGTTGCGCCCGAGCAGAAGCTCGGCATCGTCCGGGCGCTCCAGGCCCGGGGCGAGATCGTGGCCATGACCGGCGACGGCGTGAACGACGCGCCGGCCCTGAAGCAGGCCGACATCGGCGTGGCGATGGGGATCACCGGCACCGACGTCAGCAGAGAGGCGAGCGCCATGATCCTCCTCGACGATAACTTCGCTACGATCGTGCGGGCCGTGCGCGAGGGCCGGAGGATCTACGACAACCTCCGGCGCTTCGTCCGGTACGGCCTGACGACGAACTCCGGCGAAGTGTGGACCATCTTCCTGGCGCCGTTCCTCGGCCTTCCGATGCCGCTCCTGCCGATCCATATCCTGTGGATCAACCTGGTGACGGACGGGCTTCCGGGGCTCGCGCTCGCGGCGGAGCCGGCAGAGCGGAGCGTCATGCGACGGCCGCCCCGTCCGCCGAAAGAGAGCATCTTCGCGCACGGCCTCGGGCTCCACGTCGTCTGGGTGGGGATGCTCATGGGAGCGTTGGCGCTCGGGACCGAGGCGCTCCACGCCGGCTCGGCGCACTGGCAGACGATGGTCTTCACGGTCCTGAGCTTTTCCCAGCTCGCCCACGTGCTCGCCATCCGCTCCGAGCGCGAGTCGCTGTTCACGCTGGGCCTGCTGTCCAATGCCCCGCTCGCCGGTGCCGTCGCGCTGACGATCGGGCTCCAGATGGCGGTGATCTACGTGCCCTTCCTCAACGGCATCTTCAACACCGAACCGCTGACGGTGGCCGAGCTTGTGCTGGTACTCGCGGTCTCGTCGGTCATCTTCTTCGCCGTGGAGGCGGAGAAGTGGGTCGCGAGGGCAGTCGAGGCCAGGCGCGGGCGTTCTGCGAGGCGCAGTGGGTAAGGGCCTTCGTTGTTGCGTGTTGCGGTCGTGGCTGCTCAGCGGTAGCGTTCGGCTCCATTGGACACTTCCTGGGGCCCGTGGCCACGACGCTCGGGCTCGCTCTCTGGTGCGACTGGATCCGGACGCCAGCTTCGCACCGGGACATTGAGGGCTCTCTCGAGGAGTCGGGTGCAACAGTGGTGACCAGATGAGGCGAGGGGGCGCTTGAGACGATGAAGAGACGCTCAACGGTCAGACGACGGGGCTTTCGCGTGCTGATTGCGATGGACGGATCGGCGCCGGCGCAGGCAGCATTGATGACCGCGCTCGCATTCCCGTGGCCTCGCGGCACGCGCGGGCGCGGTGCAGTGGCGTCGGCGCCGAGTTGGCTTCGGGGCAAACCGGAGTACGTGCGGGTCGCGTTGGTGCGGAGCTTCGACCGCCTCGCCGCGAGCGCCCGCCGGGAATTCGCGCGACGGTGGCCCGACGCCGAAGTGGTCACCGTCAGCGAGCCTCCGGTGGACGGGATTCTCCGCGAGGCCAAGCGGTTCTCTGCGGACGTCATCGTGCTTGGCTGGAGAGGCCACGGCGGGTTCCGGCGTTTGCTCATGGGGAGCGTGTCCCGCGGCGTGGTACGGCGCGCCACCAGTGCCGTGCTCGTCGTGCGGCGCCGCCCGAGAGAGATTCGGCGGATCGTGATCGGCGTCGACGGCTCCCCGAACGCCCGGCGGGCGGCGGAGCTCGCGGCGCGCTTCAAGCCCGACCGCGGAGCACGGGTCACGGTGGTGGGCGTGGTCGAGCCGGTGGCGATTCCCACCGCCGCGCTCCTGCCACCTTCCGTGAGCGCGACCCTCCGCCATGGGCTCGCGGCGTTGAACGCGGAGCGGATGCGCCGCGCGAGACGCGGGGTGGAACGGGCCGCCGCCCGGCTCAGGCGCGCCGGGTGGAACGTCCGGATGGAGGTGCGGGCCGGCGCACCGCTGGCCGAGTTACTCGAGGTCGTCGACCAATGCGGGGGCCACCTCTTGATGGTCGGCGCGCGCGCCGTCGGCGGCGTCGAGCGCGCGCTCCTTGGGAGCGTGGCGGAGGGCGCCTTGAACCACTCGCCGGTGCCCGTGCTCGTCGTGCGCTGACGCGACGATGGTCCGCCAGGTCGACCGGCCCGGCCGATCTGTCTGACGCCATGTTCTTTTCTCGCCACATCGCCGAACAGTGACTCGACGGGCCGTCCCGCTCGAACGGCTACGCGACTTGCTCGGGTCGGAGCGCGGGCTCACCACGACCGAGGCGAGTGAGCGGCGGCAGCGGTACGGGGCCAACACGATCGTCGAGACGCCACCCGCCCGCTGGCGAGAGCTCGCTCGCGACACCGCCAAGGATCCGATGCTCTGGTTCCTGGGGGGCACGAGCGTGCTCTACACCGTGGTCGGGGAGTTCGGCGAGGCTGTGATCCTGCTCGTCGCCCTCGTGCCGCTGGTGGGCATGGACGCCTTCCTGCACTGGCGGAGTCAGGCCTCTGCCGAGGGGCTCAGGGCCCGCCTCGCCGAGCGGGCAGTGGTCGTGCGTGACGGCCGCCGCGTCGAGGTGAACGTACTGGAGCTCGTACCGGGGGATCTTGCGCGCGTGGGGTCGGGCGAGCCCTTTCCGGCCGACGGCCTCGTCGTCGCCGGTACCGAGCTCCAGGCCGACGAGTCGACGTTGACGGGCGAGGCATACCCGGCTCCGAAGCGCGCCCTGCAGGAGCCTGTCGGCCAGGGAGACGAACCCCTGGTCGAGACGCTGCACTGGGGGTTCGCGGGCACGCGCCTGCTGACAGGTGAGGCGCTCGTGCGCGTCGTCTTCACAGGAGGCGAGACCCTCTACGGCGAGATCGTCCGGTCGGCCGTGCGAGGACAGCGCGCGCTCACGCCGCTCCAGACCGCCATCAAGCACCTCGTCGGACTGCTTCTGGCCGTTGCCGCGGTTCTTTGCCTGATCCTGGCCGCGGTCCGCCTCCGTCAGGGCTACGGGTGGCTCGACGCTCTGGTGAGCGCGGTGACGCTCGCCGTCGCCGCGCTGCCGGAAGAGTTCCCTGTTGTCTTCACGTTCTTCCTCGGCGTCGGGGTCTTTCGGCTCGCAAGGCGCCAGGCGCTGGTGCGGCGAGCGGTGTCCGTGGAGAACATCGGGCGCGTCACGACGGTCTGCTCCGACAAGACCGGCACGATCACCGAAGGCCGGCTTCGCCTCACGCATCTCCGGCCCGTGCGCGGTGTCGACGACGCCGACCTGCTTCGTCTCACCACGTTTGCCTCCCGCGCCGAGAGCGGCGACCCGCTCGACCTCGCCGTCATTGCTGAAGCCGCCACGATGGACATCGACCTGGACGGCCTCGCGCGTCTGGCCACGTTCCCGTTCACGGAGGGCCGCAAGCGGGAGACCGCGATCGTTCGCGACAAGCTCGGCGCGGTCATCGCCGTCACCAAGGGCGCGGCGGAGACGATCCTCGGCATGTGCGATGCGAGCGAGAGCGAACGTTCCCAGGCGCTGTCGGACATCGCCGCCCTCGCCGAGGAGGGGCACAAGGTCATCGCGTGCGCCTGGCGGCCCACCGAGACCGGAGACGGCACAGGAGGCGAGCCCGCGGCGGGCTTTCGGTGGGCCGGGCTGCTCGCGTTCGGGGATCCGGTGCGCGAGGGCGTGAGCGAAGCAATCCGCGCGTGCCGCGGGGCCGGGATTCACGCCATCATGGTGACGGGAGACCATCCCTTGACGGCGCGCGCGGTGGCCCGAGCGATCGGCCTGGGCGGGCAGGGGCCGCGCGTCGTGACGGGCGACGAGATGGAACAGCTGGCGGCACGCGGCGAGACGCAGCGGCTCAGGAGCGTCGACGTCGTCGCCCGGGCCACGCCGTCCCAGAAGCTGACGCTCGTGCGAGGACTCCAGGCGGCCGGCGAGATCGTGGCGGTGACGGGCGACGGGGTGAACGACGTGCCGGCGCTCCAGGCGGCCGACGTCGGGATCGCCATGGGCGAGCGCGGCACGCGGAGCGCCCGCGAGGTGGCGGCGATCGTGCTTCTCGACGACAACTTCCGCACGATCGTCCGGGCCATCGGCGAAGGGCGCCAGCTCTTCGCGAACCTCCGGACGAGCTTCCAGTACCTCTTGATGATCCATGCTCCGTTCGTCGTCTCCGCGCTCGCGATTCCGCTCCTCGGCTACCCGTTGCTTTACCTCCCGGTGCACATCGTGTGGGTGGAGCTGATCATCCATCCCTCGGCATTACTCGTGTTCCAGGAGCTGCCGGCGGGCCCGCTCCAGCGCGTGGCGGCGCCGCAGCGGGCGATCCTGTTTCGCGGGCGCGACTGGCTCCTCATCGCGCTCATCGGTGGGATCATCACCGTGACCGTGGTCCTGGCGTACGTACGGAGCGCGAGCGAGCCGGGCGGGGTGGAGCACGGCCGGGCGGCGGCGCTGGCGACGCTCGCCATCGCGAGCGGCTGCCTGACCGCGGCGCTGAGCCGGCTCCGCACGCGCGCGGCCTGGTTCGTGTCAGCGGCGACCATCGCCTCCGCGATCGTCCTCGTGCAGACGCCGCCGCTCGCGCGCGTCCTTCACCTCGAGCCGTTGCACCGCGCGGATTGGGCGCTGGCCATGGCCGGCGCGCTGCCCGCGCTCCTGTTGCTCGGCCTCACCGCGGTCCGTCGATCACGCGGCGCCGGCGAGGAGCCACGGGAGTCCGAGAGGACGCGGTCAGAGCGTGGCGCTTCACGTTGACAGATGTACGGCGTGTAGTGTCGGCCGCATGAGCGCCACATCTGCATCCTGCGTGCGTGGAGGTCTCCTGCGCTCGATGCTGTTGGCGCTCACCATCCTGGTTTTCTTCGGCCATATCGTCCCGCTGCCGTTCTCCGTTCATACTCCCTTTGTCACATTGACCGAATCGCACGGGCCGTCGGACGGGGGCGCCGCAGCCTCCCACGTCGCATCGTGTGATGCGACAACGTCCCGCACAGCGAGCCTCACGCTCCCCGGCGTCACCACCGCGCTCGCGGCGCAGCCCATATCACTTGTGCCATGTGCCCGCCCGATGGCGGCCCTGGCCCTCGCTGTTCGATCGATACGGGACCAGACCGGTGTCCCGCTGTTCTTGCTGCACGCGTCCTTCCTGATCTGATTCGACCCCCTCTTCTCAGTCACGTTCCGTTCGCTCCGAGGCCGCAGCCTATGTCGCCAACGAGAGGGAGAGGGTAGCGTGGAGTCCTCGCTGGAGGTGATGATGGTTGACCGGAAGGTTCTGGGTGAGTATCGCCAGAGCCGCGAGCACGCCGCCGATCCAGAAGGGACAGTGCCTTTCCGCGTGGCTCAGGATGGACAGCAAGCGGCTCAAGGTTTTCGGACTCTACGTCCAGTGCGGGCAACTGTCAAACGCGACGTCCATGTGCGCAGGCCTTGACGATAGCAAAGGCGCCCTTTAGGGTAACGATGTGAAGGGTCTGATCCTTGTCGGCGTCGCGCTGCTGACCGTGGCGTGCGCCACCGCTCCCCTGCTCCCGTCCCCCGACGTCCTCGACACGGCCGCCGCCGTCACCGACTTCTCGTTCAGCACGGACACGTTTACGTTCCCGAATCAGATCCGTGTGCGAACGCCGAATGCCGACTACGCCAACTATTGCTTCGTGCTCGCGCGCGCCGTGCGGCAGTTCCACCAGTTCGCGCGCTTCGACCCCCTCGCGCCGCGCCTCACCTTCGACGAGTACGTCAAGCGGGTGGAGGAGGTCGCCGCCCGCCGCCCGTACGATCCGGCGCTGCCGGCCGAGCAGCGCGTCGTCATCCCCGGCTACGGCTCCTTGCGCGAGTTCACGGCAGGCGAGGAGAAGGCCGTCAAGGTGGGGCTGGGCGGGATGACCGCGCGCTTCTGGTCGTTCATCCACTGGACCAACTGGCGGGTAGGGGCGCCGCTGCCCGACGGTCATCAGGAACAGGTCGCGAGCGAGATCGCGCACGAGATTCGCGAGGGCCGCCTCGTGCAGCTGCTGATCTCGAACTGGCCGAAGCCGGAGCTGAACCACACTACGATCGCCTACGCGTACCGCGACACGCCCGAGGGCATCGAGTTCACGATGTGGGACCCCAACGATCCCTCCGAGCCGAGCGTCATGCTGTTCCAGCGCGCCCGCGGCGGCATGTGGAGGACGCGCGGCGGCTTCTGGGCGTCGCGCGTGTACGCCACCCGTCCCGGTCCCATCCGGGCGTGGAGGATGTACACGTCGCGGGTCCTGTGAGTTGGTGCTCATGGCGTGCGCGGGCCGCTACGAGGTATGCGAGGTCGCAGCAATCCCGACGTCTTATTGACAATGGCGATTTACGGCGTGTATCGTCACCGCATGAGCGCGAGAGCGACATCCTTCATGCCCCTTGGTCCGCTGCGCTCGATGGTGTTCGTGCTCGCGCTCATGGGTCTCCTCGGACATATCGTTCCGCTGCCGTTCTCGGGTCATAGTCCCTTTACCACGTCGACCGAATCGCATGCTCCGTCAGGCAGCGGTCCTGAAGCCTCGCACGTCGCATCGTGCGATGCGACGACCGCCCCCACAGCGCCGACGGTGCCGGCTCCGGCCGCCACCATTGCGGTCGCGGCGCAGCCCATGTCGCTTGTGCCGTGCTCCACCCCGATGGCCACGCTGGCCGCCGCCGCTCGATCGAGCCGGGACCATACCGGTGCCCCACTGTTCTTGTTGCACGCCTCCTTCCTGATCTGAGCCGACCCGCTCCTTCCGGTCTCGTTTCCTTCGGTCCGAGGCAGCGGTCTATGTCGCCAACGAGAGGGAGAGGGCATGGTCCTACGCGTTCTTTTCGGCATCGCCGTTGTCGGAGTCCTGATCGGGTACGTGCAGGTCAGTCCTTCGCATGCGATTCCTGCGTTTGCCCGGCAATACGACATGCAATGCAACGCTTGCCACACCCGGCCGCCTCGCCTGAACCGCTTCGGCGAACAGTTTCACATGATGGGCTTTCAGATCCCCGGCTCCTCCCGGCCGGACGGCCTCGTCGGCAGCCTCAAGGAAGACGGGCCTGCAAAGACGGCGATCGACAGCCTTGCCCTCCGTATCGTCGGCGGATTCTTCGAATACAGCGAGTCTCCGCGGGAGACCGAGGTGAAGTTCGAGCCGCCGCACGAGGTCGAGTTCTTCGTCTCGCGAGCGATCACGCCCAACTTCAGCTTCTACGTGGAGTTCGAGTACGAGCCGAACGCGACCGAGTTCGATCGCGACCGCGGGTTCTACAACCGAGGCCACAAGTTCGGTCTCGGCAAAGAGGCCTTCTTCATGGCCAATCTGGGCTGGCTCTTCGGTCTCGTCGGCGCTCCGACCATGGAGATGGGCGGGCAGACGATGGTCGGCCGGCACGGCGGAAACTACATGCACGGCCCCATGCTCATGGCCGGGAAGGTCGATCCGAGCACGAACTTCTCGTACGCCACAAATCGTCAGCTGATCCTGGACACCGAGCTCGAATTCGAGAAGGAGCCCGGCGAGGACAAGTCCGAGGTCCATCGCCTCCCCATCGTCCCCTATGCGTTCGCCTCCAAGTTCTTCGGCTTGTTCAAGAATCGGCGAGAGCATGAACCGCAGCTCGTCACCGACCAGGTCATGTACAACACGACGGGGACGCCCGGTGCGGACTTCCACGCGATGTTCAACGACGTCATCCTTGCCCAGGTCGGATTCCTCCGCGAGAACGAGGGGTTCAATACGTACGCAATGCTGCGCTACGACATCCTCGACCGCAGGGAGCTGACGTTCAACGTCTCGGCACTGGTCAACTGGGGGTTCGGCGTCGTGCGCGGCCCCAACCCTGAGGACCATGAGGAGGCCGGGGACAAACGCCTCGACCGCCTACGTTACGGAATCGCGGCGAACGCACGCTGGAAAGGTCTCGACGTGTACGGCGCGCTCATCTGGGACCGCATCTACGGGTTGCCGGGCGACCTGCGCGGCGAGTTCGACCGCACGGCCATGGGCCTGACGCTGCAGGCCGACTACCTCGTGCACGAGAAGGTGCTGGTCTCCAGCCGCTTCGACCAGCTCTGGGCGGGCGGCCTGAAGGACGAGAAGCTCGACGGCACGGTGTTCACCGCCCAGGTTCGGTACTACCCGTGGCAGAACATCGCCTTCTTCGTCCGGGACAGTGTGAATCTCAGGAAGTTTCACGAGGACAACGCGCTGCGGAGCTACCGCAATCAGGTCATCGTCGGCATTGACTGGGACTTCTGAGGAGAGAACGGGATGAGAGCCAGGCACTGGTCGATCCTCGGTATCACGGCCGTCATGCTGACGGTGTCGTTCTGGGTTGGCAACCCGCCAGTCATCGAAGCCGATCCTACCGGCAACGGCGAGCCCCACGAGGAGGACAAGGGCGGACATGCGCACGTCCCGGCGCCGCTGCCCTATGCCGACGCGCACGTGCCGGCCAGCGTCTGGACCGACGCAAAGATGATCGCGCGCGGTAAGGAGATCTACACCACCAGTTGCGCCGTCTGTCACGGTGATACCGGCGACGGCAAAGGGCCGGCGGGCGTGGCGCTGCCTCTGAAGCCGTCGGACTTCCGCGACAAGGCCGGTGTCGCCGAGATGCGGGACAACTACTGGTTCTGGCGCATCAGCGAGGGCGGGCAGACGGAGCCCTTCAAGTCCAAGGGTTCGGCGATGCCCCCCTGGAAGAACTCGCTGTCGGTCGAAGACCGGTGGGCCGTCATGGCCTACCAGCACACATTCTCCGGGCACGACGGCCCGCATGTCCCCTGGGAGCATCCGCAAAGCGTCGCGGTGGGGCACGACATCTTCGCCATGGCGTGCGTCGCCTGTCACGGAGCGGCGGGCAAGGGCGATGGCTCCGTGGGCGCGACGCTGTCGCCGCGCCGATCTCCACAGCCGCGCGACCTCACGACCAAGGACTTCAAGTTCCGGTCGACGCCCTCGGGTCAGCTTCCGACGACCGCCGACCTCTTCCGGACGCTGACGGAAGGAGTGCGGGCGACCGGAGGCCCGCTCACGATCGGCTTACGCGGCTACCGCATCATGCCGAGCTTTCGGCACATGCCTGAAGAGCAGCGCCTGGAGCTCCTCGAGTACGTCAAGAGCCTGAACAAAGAGTTCTGGGAGCGGGGCCCGGTGAAGGTCGTCGAGATTCCGCCCCGGCCCCAACTGACGGACGAGCGAATCGCCCGGGGCAAGCAACTCTACGCCGACGCCGAGTGCCTGGCTTGCCACGGCGCGACGGGGAAGGGCGATGGGCCTTCAGCGCCGACCCTGAAGGATAGCCGAGAGCTGCCGATTGCCGCCCCGGACCTCAGGAACCCCCGGCGGTTCAAGAATGGCGATCGGCCGGAGGACGTCTACCGGACGTTAGTCACGGGTTTTGCTGGCACGCCGATGCCCTCCTATGCCGACTCGCTTGAGCCGGACCAGACATGGGACCTTGTTTTCTACGTGCTGTCGCTGTCGAGCAACGGGCCGCGGACGACAGAGACTGGTCGATAGAGGGATTCTGAGAAACGGAGGATTCAACGTGATTCGTGCGATGACAATGATCATGATCCTGGCGGCGACCGTCGTGAGCGGCATCGCCGTCGCCGATGAAGCACCGATCTCAGGGACGGTGAAGGCAGTGGACCCGGCGGCGCAGACGGTGACGATCGACGCCACGGCCAAGGGAAAGACACGTCAGGTCGTCGTCCACCTCAAGCCGGGCGCCAAGGTCGTCCGGTTCACTCGGTCCACCGAGCCGGGCAAGACGGGCTTCGTGGAGCAGACCGTGGCGCTGACCGATCTGAAGCCGGGATGGATCGTCAGCGTCGCCACTAAGCACGAGGGCGACAAGGAAGTGGCCGACCTGGTGAAGGTCGTGATGGAACGATGACGCCGGGCTTTCGCCGGCGGGCGCTCGCGCTCGCCGGCGTGTTGCTTGCCTCGTCAGTCGCCGCTGCCACGGGGCAGCAGCCGGCCAAGCCCGGCCGTCCCGCTCAAGCACCCGCGGCGCGGCCTCAGCCGCACGGCGACCACGGGACGCCCGAGGGCTGGAAGCTCACCTGGCCAAAAGGTGACGCCGCCAAGGGCAGGCAGGTCTTCGCAAAGCTGGAGTGCTACAGCTGCCACGAAGTGAAGGGAGAGAAGTTCCCGGCGCCGTCCGACAAGGGCAAGGTCGGACCGGAACTGTCGACGATGGGGCCGTTGCACGAGGCGCAGTACTTCGTAGAGGCGATCATCAACCCCAATGCCGTGATCGAGAAGGGCAAGGGCTACCAAGCCACCGACGGCACCTCCAAGATGCCGTCTTTCAATGACTCCTTGAACGTTCAGGAGCTGATCGACCTCGTCGCGTTCTTGACAGTGCTGAAGCCGCCGGCGGGTGGTGCTGCGGGACAGCATAAAGGCCACTAAGAGGATCTGGATATGTCGCACGGGCATGACGTTCACGAAAGCGGCCTGAAGGCTGGCGGGAAGGACCACGCCATGAGTCGTCACGCTGTACATGTTCTCCTCACCGTCGTTGTCGCGGAGCTTTTGCGGTAGCCCGTATGAAGTCGCGTCTTCGGATTGCGCTCGCGATCCTCATCCTCGGCGGAATCGCATCGGAGGTGACTTCTGTCTCGCGCGGCGCTGCCGCTCAACACCAGACCCCCCGACAAGGCAGCGACCACCATGAGCATGGATCGATCCCAGTGCCAGCCCAGTACGTCGGCGTCAAGCCGCCGCCCGGCCTCTGGACCGACACACGGATGACCGCGCGCGGGAAGCAGATCTACGCGGAGAAATGTGTCGCCTGTCACGGCGACAGCGGTGACGGCCACGTACCGGCCGCAACGGGGATGCGTCTGAAGCCGCCGGACTTCACGGACAAGCGGATGGTGGCGGGCATGACCGACGCGTACTGGTTCTGGCGGGTCAGCGAGGGCGGTGCGGTCGTCGAGCCGTTCCTGGCGCGCGGCTCGGTGATGCCGGCGTTCAAGGATCAGCTCCCGGTGGAAGATCGCTGGGCCGTCATTGCCTACCAGCACACCCAGTCCGGCCACACGGGAGCGCACGTCCTCGCCGAGCACCCGGAAATGCAGCCGCGCGGTCCCGCGACGGGCGCCCATGACGTCGCCCAGCAACACGCGGCGGGCAGCGCTTCGCAGCAGGTGACCGTCCTTCCCGAAGTCCGGACGAGCCAGTGGGTCACGCGCGATCATCGCTGGCAGCCACGCGGCCGCTGGAACTGGGCGATCCCGCGGGAGCTGCCTCAGCTTTACCGCGAATTCAACGGCATCGACTTCGGGCACGCGCATCTTGCCGAAACGCTGCTCAGGACGCAGGACCTGCAGCGCGTCGAGACGGCGCGGCTCGAGATCCTCGACTTCATCTTCAGCTCACCGTCGGTGCCTCCGGATGAAGAGCAGGTGGCGCCCCGCTTCACGCGCATGGTCTGGGAAGCGCACCGGGCGTTCAACTGGGGCCACACCTTCCACCGCAGCCTCTACGATCTGTTCGCCGCCGACAAGGTCCCGGACAAGGAGGCGGTGTACCGGAAGCTCCTCGCCAACTACCTGGAGAAGCCCGAGGCCATCACCTCGCACCGGCTCGACCATCATGGCAAGCTCTGGAGCTTCCCCGAGTCCAAGGCGTTCCGCAACACGTTCCGCACGTTCAACACGCAGATCTGGGCCTACCACTGGCTGCAAGCGGCGACGTACGACGTCCAGCTCATGGGCCCGGCCGTACGTCAGCGCGAGCTGATGGCGAAGATCATCGAGCACTATCACGGTTATCTCCGGCGGCCGCCCATCGAGTGGCAGTTCATGCCGATGCTCCCGGAGGGCGCACCGGAGTTCACGAAGCGCTTCCCGGAGGCGGCGGCCATCTTCGACAACCTCCACATGGCGCATGACAACATCGACGACGTCCTGAGCCGGCCCGATCTCTATCCGACCGTGGAAGCAAAGCGCGCGGCAGTGCTCCGAATCCTGCCGATCTATCTGCACCGCAACCACGGCGCTGAGGATCTCTACGTGAGCTATCACGCAATGCCGATGGCCCACGGGTCGGGCGGCCAAGGTGGCATGGGACAGGGCATGGCCGCCGGCATGATGAACATGGGACCGCGACCGCCGTCGGCAAAGGATGTGTTGGACGGCCGGCCGTCTCCGCGCAGCCAGCCGCCGGGCGATCCAGCCAAACCGCCTGACGAGCACAAGCATTGAGGTGTGTCATGTCCGTGAGAGCCACCGCCGTGGTGCTTGCGCTTCTGGCCGGTTCCGTCCTCCCGGCCGCCGCCATCGACCACAAGAACCTCGACGAGAATCGTCCCCTTCGCCTGGAGGACCCCTATCCGATCGCGGCGGGCGAATGGACTCTCGAGGCGGGCGGCGGATTCACGCTACAGCGACGTGGCAGCGACCGGGGAACGTTCCCCGTCGAGATTCTCTACGGCGCCTTGCCAAACCTGCAGCTCGGTATCGGAACCACGCTCTCCACGGCGCCGCACGAGTTAGAGGACCAGACAAAGTCCGGTGACCTGCAGGTGAGCGGCCTCTACAATTTCAATCAGGAGACGCTGACGGTGCCGGCCTTTGGCGTCAAGCTGACCCTCAATGTCCCGACCGGCGTCGATTCAGCGGGGGTCGACGTCGAGGTGAAGGGGCTGGTCACCAAGTCTTTCGATCGGCTGTCGCTCCACTTCAACGCGGCCTACGAATTCCTGACGGGCACTGACCGCGGCGAGCGCGACGGACGCTATCAGTTCGTTCTTGGAGCCAGCTATCCCATCGGCGCTCCACAGTACACGCGCACCACGCTCATCGGTGACATCTTCATCGAGCAAGCCACTCGTAGGGGCGAGTCGAACGTGGTCGGGGTGGAAGCAGGCTTTCGCCATCAGTTGACCCGCCGTCTCGTGTTCGATGTCGGCGTTGGCACCGAGTTCGTGGGCCCCAGCGATCGGGCCACGTTCTTCCTGACGACAGGTTTCTCGTTTGGGTTTTGAACGGGCGGGCTGGTTTCCCCTTCGGGTCCTCAGCGGACATGGGAGTCTGCTGTGTGTCGGCCTGAGCCTGCTCGCGGTTGCGCTCGGGTCGTGCGTCGGCGTCGAGGCGCACCCGGCTGATGCTGGCGCCCAGACAGACCCCTGCGACGTCGAGCCTGTCAGCATCAAGTCCGGCGCCGAGCGCCTACCGTTTCCCGACCGTATATCTGCCGCAGTGACGCCGTCCATCCCGGATACGACGGTCGTGATGCATTGTGGGACGCCGGATGCGCCGCCTATCGTGATCGCCGTTGCCCCGCTGTCCGTTCGGCCGCACGCCCCACGCGCTCCTCCCCGCGGCTGATCGATCCTTCGTCGGCGACTGGCGCCGCGTCGCGAGGTGCCAGCGTGCTGATGTCACAGGCGGCGCGTCCTCGGGCCCGTATCACCGCGCCCGGGCCCACCACGAACCGAAGAAAGAGTCGTCATCGAGGAGCGAACGATGAGCCTGGAGTCTCGCTTTCGTCACATTGTCGCGGCGTTCGGGCGGCCGGTACCGACAGCCAGCGACGGGGCGATCTTTCGCCCTCACGCGCCGATCGATCTTCCGGACGCTCTCGGCGCCGCCGCCGCCCGGCGCCTGGCCACCGAGCGGATAGAGCCGCTGTTCGACTTCGGCGTACGGACGTCGCCCCCGGGGGGGGCCGCCGCGCTCGGCATGCTCTGGATCGGAGACAGCGGTGGCTTGGTCTGCGCCAGCATGCCGCGGCGAGGCCCTGTTGCTGTGGCGGCCCTGCTGCCGGCGGCGGACGCAACGCTGCTCTCAGATTTCCTGTTGCGATTCATGGGAAGGAACGGCAGACGTTTCGGCGTAGATTTCCTCCAAGGGCTACCCCCGTGGATTCGCAATCGGCGTCCCGACCTGCTTGATCGCCGGGCCATGAAACGCGCGCTGTGGGCCTGGACGACGTGGGCCGACCGCCGCCGGCTCACATCGTGGCCGGCGGTGCGCGCCCACGTCGCAGACCGATGGGGACGTGACGAATGGCCGGGCACGCTTTCGCACGAAGACCGCCGCAAGCTTCTTGGAATGTACCTGGCGGCGTCGTACGTCGAGCTTGCGCGCACGCCCCGGGATGCCGTGAAGGCGGATAGTGAGTAGGCGTTCGAAGGCATGGATGATTCCAGCCTCCCTCTTTACCGTTTTCACGATAGTGGGCTATGCCGGCTGGGGGCTGTGGGATGGCCGCGGACCTGGCGTGCCTGCCGACATGCCAGTCGCCGTTCCCGCCCTCTCTTCGGTTGCGCAGTCCGGTCGCGAGGCCTATGACCGCCGTTGCGCACACTGCCACGGCCCGCACGGAGGAGGCGGCGGCGCCGGGCCGCCGCTTGTCCACCCGATCTACCGCCCCGCCCATCACGCCGACGTCGCGTTCAGTCTCGCCGTCCAGCGCGGCGTCCGGGCTCATCACTGGCGGGCGGGCGACATGCCGCCGCAGCCCGAAGTGCGACCAGATGAGGTCACCGCCATCACGCGATACATCCGCGAGGTCCAAGCTGCAAACGGGATCAAGTGAAGGGAAAGGTCCATGCCGACACTTCGAAAAGTGGCTGTGGCGCTGGCAGTTGCCGTCGCATTGATACCACCGCCGGCGGCGGCACGCTCGGACTTGACCGGGCGCCGCGTCATCCCGACCGTCGTCCGCAAGGCGATGCCCGCGGTCGTGAGCATCACGACGCGCCGGATCGAGCAAGACCAGTTCAATCAATCCGTGCGCACTCGCGGTCTGGGTTCTGGATTCATCGTCGACCCGGACGGCTACATCCTCACGAATCTCCACGTCGTCGAGGGCGCCAACGAGATCAAGGTCGCCCTCGCCGACGGGCGGCGCTTCGTGGCGACCTTCGTTGGAAGTGACCGGTTCACGGAGCTGGCCGTGCTCAAGATCCAGGGCGCCCGCTTGCCAACGCTGGCGTTGGCTCAGTCGCGCCGGCTCGAGGTCGGCGAGACTGTGATCGCGATCGGCAACCCACTCTGGATAGAGGGCGGTCCAACGGTCACGGTAGGAATCGTGAGTGCCCTTGGGCGTTCCATGGAGGAGGAAGGCCTGCCCGTCCTCCACAACCTCATCCAGACTGATGCGGCCATCAACCCGGGTAACTCGGGCGGTCCGCTCCTCGACCTGGACGGACGCGTGGTGGGCGTCAACACGGCGCTCATCCCGTCCGCCCACGGCATCGGCTTTGCGGTGTCGGCGGTCACTGCCCGGCCCGTGCTTCGCGCGCTGATCGCAACCGGTCGGGTCGTCCGGCCATCTATCGGCGTCTATGCCGTAAGCGTGACCCCGCAGGTCGCGTATGCCAACGACCTGCCGATGGAGCGAGGAGCGTTGATCATCCGGACCGAGACGGATGGGCCTGCGGAGTCCGCCGGCCTCAAGAGCGGCGATGTCATCACCGCCGTCGAGGGACGGCCCGTCACCGATCTCCACCACTTCCACGATCTGCTCTCAACACACAGGGTTGGTCAGACGGTGGCGCTGGCCGTTTGGCGAGACGGAGAGCCTCTTGCCGTACGAGTCACCCTGACAGAGTTTCGCTGATGTCGCAGGCAATGGTCATCCTGCTGTCCGTCATCCTCGTTTCGGCCGCGGCCGAGGCGGCCGAAAGGGAGGTCGTGATCAGCGCACTGACGGTGGATCCGCCCGTGCTACGCGTCCTCCCGGACCAACGTGTGGTCTTCGTCAACCGTTCGGGTCGCAGTGTGCACATCGACCTGGTGGGAGATGCCAAGCAACACCACGTCTTTCGCGTGTCGGGCGAAATCTGGGCGATCTTTCATCGACTAGGGAGGCATGACTACATAGTCGACTTCGACGATCCAGGCCGTGGACACCTCCGAGGCGTGATTGACGTCACGGAGGACAGGGTGTCGGGATCGTTGCCGCCTACGTGCTCGACGGTCACCGTCATAGGCGCATGCCTCGAGCCGTGAGCATGGATGAACGGCTCAAGGTCTTGCTCGAGCGCCGTCGACGGTTTCTGGTGTTCTTGGAGCGCCGGCTCGGCCGCGCCGACGCGGAGGACGTTTTGCAACATGGCTTGGTCGTCGCGCTCCGGCGGATGGAGGACCTCAGGAGCGACGAGAGCCTCGTCGCCTGGTTCTATCAGGTACTGAGGAATCTGGTGACTGACCAGCTACGGCGGAGGACCACCGCCGCTACTACGATCGCGGAATTCACTCGCGATGAGCCGACACACCAGGCGCCGGACGACGAACTGTTCACCGCCGCGTGCGCCTGTCTCTACGACGTCCTTCCATTGCTCAAGCCACAGCCGCGGAATGGGAGCACGAGTTTTTCCGGTGCGACAGCGATGCCCCCGCTGGGGCGGCAACGCCCCAGCACCTGGAGATCGGAGCGCATCGATGGGTGCCGTAGACTGCAAATCGCGCTTTTAGCCCGTCCTCCGTACCCCGCCGGCTATGGCACTGGGCGTGCAGCGTGAACCGCGCGAGGCGAGACGACGACTCTGATGCAGCAACGCCTCGCGCGATGAACGCGCGGCGATGGAGGACATGTGGGAATGGCTTGCGACGAACTGGACGACAATGCTTGCGGCGAGCACCGCTCGTGACACGCGTGCGACTCGCCGGCCCTCTGGCCTGCGTGCTGCTGATGGGCGGCGTGGCGACAGTGCAGGCGCGCTCGCACGTCACAGGCAACGACGTGCCGGCCATGGTGCAGCGGACCGTTGCCGCGACGGTGAGCGTCACCACCCGCCAGATCGAGCACGATCAGTTCAATCAGCCGGTGCCCACCCGTGGTCTCGGGTCCGGGTTCATCGTCGATCGCCGCGGATTCGTGCTGACCAACTGGCACGTCGTGGAGGGCGCCGAGCACATCAAGGTCACCCTCGCCGACGAACGAGTGTTCAAGGCCGTCCTCGTCGGTGCGGATCCGTTCACGGATCTCGCCGTGTTGAAAGTGGATGGAGCGGATCTGCCGGTGCTGCGTCTGGGGGCCTCAGGACGTCTTCGGGTCGGGGAAACGGTCGTCGCCATCGGCAGTCCGCTCTGGATCGAGGGCGGGCCGAGCGTGACGGCCGGCGTCGTGAGTGCGCTCGGGCGCTCGATGGAAGAGCCGGGGCTGCCGATTCTCCACAATCTCATCCAGACCGACGCGGCCATCAATCCGGGGAACTCCGGCGGTCCGCTTCTGAACCGCGCCGGCGAGGTGATTGGCATCAACACAGCGATCATTGCGTCGGCGCATGGCATCGGCTTCGCGATCGCGGCCGACACGGTCAAGCCCGTGCTTGCTGCGCTCATCGCGAACGGCCGGGTCGTTCGGCCGTCGCTCGCCGTGTCGGCGGTGAGCGTCACGCCCCAGATCGCCTACGCCAACAACCTGTCCGTCGAGCGCGGGGCCCTCGTGACAAAGGTCGAAGCGGCCGGGCCCGGCGCAATCGCTGGCATGGACGTGGGTGATATCGTCACGGCCATTCAGGGACAAAGCGTCCGCAATCTCCACGATCTCCATGAGCGGCTCGCGCGGCATCGGACCGGCGCCACCGTCGACGTCACGGTTCATCGCTCCGGACGCTCGTTCGTGCTGCGGGCTGTGTTGGGCGAAGAGCGATGAGGCGGCTTGCAATACATTGGTGCGGCGCCGCTCTTGTGTTGTTACTCGCGATTGCCGCCGCGACATCCGCCGCCGACGTGGCCGAGATCGTTGTCGAGGCGACCGGTGTGCGACCGCCGGTGGCTCACGTCAGTCTCAACGCGCCGATTCGTTTCGTGAACCGGACGAACCGCGATATCCACGTCGAGTTCCTCGGCGACCAAGGAGAGCACCACGTCGTCAACGTCCCGGGACGGATCTCGGCGGTCTTTCATCGCCCCGGCCGCCATCCGTTCGTCGTTCATGTCGCGGGCACGGGCCGCGAACTGGCCCGCGGCGTGGTGGATGTGCCGGAAGACCCAGCGCGGAACGGGTTACCGGTGTGCGGCTGGATCACCGTGGAGGGCATCTGCTATGAGCGCTGAAAGCCCACAGACAGTGCCCTGGTCATTGTGGCTAAGGGCTGGCAGCCGGGGCCGATAACCCGGGACTTCTAAAAGGAGGGGCAGGTCATGAGACAGCGTTGGATGACAGGACTCGTTGCGGGGGTGCTCACACTCGCGGTCGTGGGCGGTGCGTGGGCCGCGGAGAAGGTCACGGTGATGCGCGAGCAGAACAAGCCGGCCAAGGTTTCGATCAAGGCGGGCGAGGAAGTGTACTGGGTGAATGGCACCGGCGGCACCGTGCACATCACCTTCGGCAAGAACGCCCGCAGTTCTACCTCGGCAAGGGCGACAACCGGATCAAGTTCGCGGAGCCCGGTACATACGAGTACACCGTGCACGTGGGCGGCGTGAAATCGCACGGCCACACAGGGACGGTCGAGGTCAAGTAACGCATCGGCGGCCGGGCTGCCCAGCGCCGTGCAGCCCACGCTCCACCGAACCTGAGTCCGCGCAGCCCTTGCATGTCCACCGTGGCCACCCGCGCGCCTGCTCCAGCAGGCGGGCCGGACCGGGATGCTCGATCTCGTCGGCGGCATCGTGGCCTGGAAGGCCACGGCCGAACCAAGGAGCCAGCGATTATGTATGAAGCAATCTTCGTCACGGCGTGGCCATGGTGGGTGGCCGGCCCGGTCATCGGCCTTGTGGTGAGCCTGCTCGCCTGGTTCACCGGCAAAGGCCTCGGCGTCTCGACCGGATATGGTGCGATCTGCGCGACGACCTCCCGCCTCTCGTTCTTCGGGGCCGGACAGTTTCAGGAGCGCTGGCGCCTGTGGTTCATATGCGGCCTGCCACTCGGCGGTGTGGTGGCGGGAGTTCTTGCCGGAACGTTCGTTCCGACCCTCGCCTACGGCCAACTCGACGTGCTGGTACACGGTTCTCTCGCTGTTAAGGCCGGCCTGCTCTTCGGTGGAGGGCTGCTGATCGGCGCCGGCGCGCGCTGGGCGGGCGGCTGCCCGAGCGGCCACAGTATCGTCGGCATCGCCCAGGGGGCCGTATCGAGTGTGGTGGCGACGATCGGCTTCGTGCTGGGCGGCGTCTTAGTGTTCAACACGCTCTACGCGTTTCTCGGGAGGTAACGCCATGCGGCCCTACGTGTTCACGATCTTCGGCGGTCTGTTCGGCTTCGTGCTGTCGCGTGGGCGGGTGACGGACTACGACACGATCGCCGGCATGTTCCGCCTCGCCGACCTCCACCTCTTCGGCGTCATCGGATCCGCGATCGCGACGGCCGCTCTGGGCCTGTGGTTGCTGCGCCGCGCCGGCAACCGGACGGTGTCCGGCGGCGCGGTCGACCTCGGCCGCAAGCCGTGGAGCCTGGGTGCCCTCTGGGGCGGGCTGGTGCTCGGCACAGGCTGGGCGTTGAGCGGCGCCTGTCCGGGCACCTCACTCGTCCAGATCGGCGAGGGCAAGCTCGTCGCCATCTTCACGGTCACCGGCATCCTCGTCGGCACGTATGGATACGGCTGGTTGCGGTCGCACCCGAGCACGCCGACCGCGTCGCCTCGGGTGCAGGCGGCACGGTGACGCGCTGTCTGCCGCGTACACCATTCGCTCACGCGATGATCCGAATGATGCGATCACACGTCACTGCAGAGGATCGACCAGCCGTGAGGCGGCCGGGATGGCTGGCAGCGCCGTCGAGACGCGATGCCGCGGGCGGTGATGCTCTTGACGGTCGGTGTGCTGACAGGGTGGGTGCCCGCCGGCGCCGGCCGAGCGGCTCACGTGGTGGCGGATGTTCTTCGACGATGGCGAAAAGATCGCCCGCGATTACCGCAAGCGGATCGGCACCATGGTCCGCGACGTCATGACGCGCGCGGTGATCTCGATCGGCGTCGGGGTCGACGTCTCGGTGGCGGCGCAGCTGCTGCATGCGCGCAACATCCGCCGGCTGCCCGTCGTCGCGGAGGGCAAGGTCGTCGGCATCGTCAGTCGCGGCGATCTCGTGAAGCTCTTGGCGGCGCCGCGCTCGATGGCGCCGGCGCGCACCGGCAATGCCCTTGCCGACGAGCTGCGCCGCCGGTTGAACGAGCAGCCGTGGATGACGGATCACGGGCTGGTCGTCTCCGCCGACGACGGTGTCGTCGAGCTGTGGGGCCTCGTCGGCAGCGAGGCGGAGCGCGCCGCTATCGAGACCACGGCCTGGTCGATCGAGGGCTGCCGCGGCGTGAAGAGCAATCTTGCGGTGAACGCCGGGTTCGCCTACCACTACGGCGTGTGACACGGGGAAAGGACATCGACATGCGCGTCTTGCTGGCGACGGACGGTTCCGTGCTGATCGTGAAGGCGCCCAAATGACCGCGCGGCGTTCGCGTCGGCGGAAAACGCTGGAGTACTGGGCAGCCGTCTGGGGCGCGGTCGTGATGATCTCGACCGGCCTCGTGCTCTGGTTCGAGGTCCCGGTGCTGAACCGCGTCCCGTACTGGACCTTCGAGCTGTTCAGGACGATCCACTTCTACGAGGCGACGCTGGCCGTTCTCGCGATCGTGGTCTGGCATCTGTACTACGTCGTGGTCAACCCCGACGTCTTTCCCCTCAATCGTGCGATGACCCACGGCACGCTGACGGCCGCGGAGATGGAACGGGAGCACCCGCTGGCCATCAAAAATTCGGATACGTGGAACCACTGAGCCGGACCTGGAAACGTGGGTACGTAGAGCCTCGGCTGGGGCGCTGGTGCCCCACTTGCGTTTCGTTTCTTTGCTTGCGGCATCGCCACCATCTGAACCAATTTGGGGCCTTACGCGGCACGATCCGAATCGAGATACGTGGCAAACCCTGTGCACGCACATTGACCGTCGTTGAATTTCAACTCGGGGGGACGGCGCTAATGCAAAAGCTTCTCTCAGCAGTGATGATCGCCGCGGTGACGATGACGCTCAGTTCGCTTGCCGAGGCACAGGTGACCTGCCCGCCTGAGGTCACGCAGGCCAAGCAAGTGCTGAACACGAAGATCAGCGCCGCCCGCGCTCGGGACGCTCAGGCTCCGCGCGGCCAGGATGTGCAGGCTCCGCGGGATCAGGATGTGCAGGCCCCGCGTGGTCAGGATGTGCAGGCCCCGCGGGGCGAGGACGTTCAGAGCCCGCATGCGCTCGCGGGCGACAACATGAGCAGGGCTTCCCTTCTAGTACACGAAGCGGAAGCTGCGTGCGAGGCTCGCGATCACAAGACTGCCAGAGAGAAGGCGACCGAGGCCATCGCCATCTTGAGATAAGCGTTCTGCCGATCGCGAGTGAGGAGTGGTGTGGCGAAAGACATCGACCGGACCAGAAAGGGAAAGCGATGAAAGTTTAAAAGGGCGTATTCGCAAGCCTCGTCATTACCGCGATGCTGAGTACCGGCGTTCTGATGCCAGCGCGGGTGTGGAGCCAAGCGTCTTCAGAGCGCCTGCAGCACGTCGAAAAGCAGCTGGCGGAGAAGCAGGCCGCTCCCGAGGCACACCGGAAGCAGATGGAAGGGATTAAGGGTCCCAAGTCATGAATACGGAGATGAGGAAGCACTTCCAGATGACGGAGGAGGTTCTTGCCCTCATGCTCGAGCGGCGAAAAGTTGATGGACGCCCAGGCGCCGAAAAGCGGTGCGCAGGCTCCTCAGGCGCCGGCACCTTCCCAGGGTGGGATGCAGGGCGGCGCATCACAAGGTGGCGCCATGCCGGGCATGAACGGCTCCGCCTCACCATCAACGGCGCCCGGAACGCCCGGCGCTCAGATGAGTGACATGGACCAGATGATGCGCCGGATCGCTGAGCACTCGACGTACATGGAGACGGTGCAGGATCAGGCGATGTTCCAGCAGGAGATGCTCCGTCACCAGGAGATGCTCGACCAGATGATGCAGCTCATGCAACGGTGATCACAAACTAAATTCTTGCGGTCCGCCTTCTCCACACTGGTGATGACGTCGCCGGCGGGACGGTGTTCGCTTAAGCCCCCTCCTGAGGGGCACGAGCAAACACCATCCTGCCGGCGCCGCGCCCTCGCCTGCGCCACCGCCGGCCACATCGTCACCGCGCGCTACGCCTCAAGCGCCACCCGTGGTGCCATTCCCACCCTCTGGCGTAGCGGAGAGTGAACGACCAAGGGTGCCGCGAGCGCTCTGGGTCGTGGTGTGGGACCACGCTCGCCGGGATTCTCGCCTGCCTCGCCCTGCTGATTCGACAGACGCCCTACACCCTCACGGCCTTCATGTTCCTGGGCCAGCCGCTGCTGGTCGTGGCTGTCGCCCTCTTCGGCTGGCGGGTGCTCCGGGACTTGAGGCGACGCGGTTTCGTCTGAGGGTGCGTGAAGACGAACAAGCGGTGCGGAGGGCGTGTCCCTGTTGTGGCGGTCCCGCCCCAGGGCCCAGGCTCCGTTCGCTCCGCCGCCGCCCCGCGGGGCTGCGGGGAAGCAAGGGAATCCAAGACCTTGTGAAACGGCGCCGATGACGCCGACATGGCACTCGGGGTGCATTCCATGCGGGTGATGCTTTCTATACGAGGCGATCGATTGAGCAAGGTCTGGTGGACCTGGAGCTTGGTGATTGTCGTCGCGCTGTTGACGATCAGTCAGAGGAGGATCGGGCCATGCTGAACTGGAAAGTCGTCACCAAGAGTCTCGCGAGCTTCGGGGCGATCAGCTTCGTGCTCTGCGTCGGCTATGGGTTGCTCGCCCCGGCCGCCTTTCATCCGTCGTGGCTGCTGGAAGCGCTCCTGCCCGGCTTCAAGTGGCTGGGCTTCGGCAGCTTCGTGTTGGGCCTGATCGAGAGCGTGCTCTACGGCGCGTGGGCGGGCGTCCTCTACTCGGTGCTCTACAACTACTTCGCGGGGCGCGCCGCCCGCGAGGCCGAGCGTCGGCTCACGACCGTGCGGGCCGCGTGAAGCGGCCGGCCGGTGAGGAAGGGAGCGCAGCATGCACGGTGAGAACATCGGGTTCGGGTACGGCTTCTGGTCGCTCGTCCTGGTCAACGTGGGCATCTTCGTGCTGCTCACGCTCTCGTATCTGACACCCGTCAAGCGGCGCGAGTGGCGGTCGTTCGGCGTCTTCACGGCCTTCGTGATCGCGCTGTTCACCGAGATGTACGGCTTCCCGCTGACGATCTACGTCCTGACGGCAATGCTGGGGACCCGGTACCCGGCTCTGAATCCCTTCTCGCACGCGTCGGGGCATCTCTGGATCACGATCCTCGGCGGGGGTGCGGGGATGTCGGTCGTCATCCACATCGTCTCCAACGGGCTGATGCTCGGCGGGCTCCTCGTCATGGGCGCGGGCTGGTACCGGATTCACCGTGCACAAGGAGCGCTCGTCACCGACGGGCCGTACGCGTGGGTGCGCCATCCCCAGTATTCGGGGCTCTTCCTGATCACCATCGGGATGCTCGTGCAGTGGCCCACGCTCGTCACGGTCGCCACCTGGCCGATCCTGATCGCGGTGTACTACCGCCTCGCTCGCCGCGAGGAGCGCGAGGCCGTGGTCGCGTTCGGTGATGCCTATCGCGCGTACGAGGCGCGGGTGCCGATGTTCGTGCCCCGCCTCGGGGCCGGCCGCGCCGCCGAGCCGCGGTGGGGCGCGCGATGAGTGCGTCAGCCGCGGCCCTGGACTTGCGCGTGCGGCTCTTGCCGGAGCCGTGTCTGTGGTGCTGGGAGATCGTGGACCGGCATCGAGGTGGTGCGCTGATACGCAGCAGCTGGACTGGCGAGTGGACGGGCTATGAGACGCCGGGGGAAGCCCTCGCGGCCGGGCACGCTCGTCTCGCTGCGCTCCGGTCCGTCGCCGGCGGCCGCACCAGCGGCGCAGACTGCAGGAAAGGAGAGAGCGCGGCATGAGCGAGCGTTTCGGCAACTACGGCTTCTTCGTCAGAAGACATGTCGCGCTCGTGCTGGCGGCGCTGGTCGCTGGGGCCAGCGCGCCCGGCTTGGCATGGGCCCAGGAGCGCGGCTGGGAGTGGGGCGGGGGCATGCACCCGATGTCGTGGATGTGGGGGGCCTGGGGGCTCGGGATGATGGTGATGATGCTGGTGTTCTGGGGCGTCGTGATCACGGGCATCGTGCTCGCCATTCGCTGGCTTGCCGGCCAGGGTGAGAAATCGCGATCGAATCGGGCCTTCGACATTCTCCGCGAGAGGTACGCGCGAGGCGAGATCAACAAGGACGAATTCGAGGCGAAGCAGCGCGATCTTCGCTGAGGAAGGACGACCATGAGTGAGTTCCTGGGAAACTACGGCTTCTTCATTCTGATCGCGCTCTTGATGGTGATCTGCCATCTCGGCCACGGTGGTCATGGCGGTCGCGGCCGCCGGGACGACGAGCGCGGCAAGGGCGGCTCCTCACCGGGCGGCGGACACCAACACTGACCCGTGCGGCAAACGGGAGGAAACCCATGCATCCATTGAACTGGAAGGTCATGACGTGGTCCCTGGGACTCTTCTGCGCGGTCTCGTTCGTGCTGTGCGTGCTCTACGGGCTGGTGGTCCCGAAGACGTTGCACATGGTGCAGCTCCTGGAGATCACGCTGCCCGGGTTCCGATGGCTGAGCCCGGGGAGCTTCGTGCTCGGTCTCGTCGAGAGCTTCCTGTACGGCGCCTACGCGGGCCTGGTCTTCACGCCGATCTACAACCTCGTAGCCCGGCGGTGTCACTGACCGGAGGCCGGAAAACGAAGGATAAGGAGACGAACCATGGTGAAGGATCCCGTGTGCGGAATGAACGTGGACGAGAAGAAGGCGACGACTGTCACCTACGACGGCAAGACTTACTACTTCTGCTCGACCGGGTGCAAGGCCAGCTTCGAGAAGGCCCCGAGCAAGTACACCGCGAAGTAGGAGAGCGACTTTAGGGAGCGGGCAATGACGACGAAACAGTACGACGTCATCATCGTGGGCGCGAGCTTCGCGGGCCTCGCGGTTGCCCGCCAACTTCGTGGTCGGATTCTTCTACTGGATCGCCACGGCGTGGGCGAGGTGCAGACGTCCGCTTGCGGCACACCCTTGTGGGTCCCGCAGGCGCTGGGCGTTGAACGGAGCGTGCTCCAGGTGCACCGGACGGCTGTGGTCCACACTCCGACGCGGACCGTCCTCTACGATATCTCGGACGTCCCCTACTGCACCTTTGACTACCGCGAGTTCTGCCGTGGGTTGCTCGAACAGACCGGGGCCCGCGTCCTCCGCACTCCGGTCACCCGGATCACAGACGGCGCAGTCGAGACGGAGAACGGGCGGTTCGAGGCGCCGTGCATCGTGGACTGCTCGGGCTGGCGAAGCGCACGGCTGCGCGACGCCGGCGATCTAGCACCGGGTCCAGTCAGCTTTGGTCTTGAGACGGTTGCGGATTACCAGGGGGATGCCCTGTACTTCTGGGCGGCCCCGGGCCCTCTCCCGCACGTGATCAGCTGGATCTTTCCGACCGGCGCCGCCAGTCGCGTCGGAGTCGGGAGTTACGCCGGCGACTCCAAGCTCAAGGCGCCTCTGGCCTCGTTCATGGATGGGCTCGGCATCGCGGCCACCCGCTATCAAGGGGCCTACTTCCCGTCCGGACTCCGGACGCCGACGTCCGGCACTGTCTTCATCGTCGGTGACGCGGCGGGTCAGTGTCTACCACTCACGGCCGAGGGAATCCGCCCGGCCCTCTACTTCGGGGAGCAGTGCGGTCTCAGCGTCCAGCGGGTGATCGACGGCGGCCTCTCGCTGGGCGAGGGGCTCGCGGAGTACCGCCGGCGTGTCCTCGCCCACCGATGGGCGTACCGCCGGCTCCGGTGGGCTCAGTGGACGATCCAGCAGGTACCCCGCCGGTGGCTCGGGGGTATGGCGGAGATTGCGTGGCGAACCCAGCTTCGCTGGTGGCCTCCGTACGCCAATTTCGGTCGGTTCCAGGGCCATCGAGGCCAGTGCACCGAGCGCGCTGCGCGTGAGCGGTTGGATGCCCGCGGCGATGAAGGGCGAGCGTGAGAAATGGAACCCAAACAGCGGAAATTCTCGATCGGCTACTCCATCGTCGCGTTGGTCGCACTCTTCCTGCTGCAGTCCGTGCTCTTCGCGCCGCACGCGGAGACCGTGTCGTACAGCGAGTTCAAGGCGCTCGTGAAGAAGAGCAAGGTCAGTAACCTCGTCCTCGACAAGCAGACGATCACCGGCACGCTCGCGGCCGACGGCCTCGAAGGGCTGCTCTCCAAGGAGAAGCTCGAGGAGCTGAAGCGCGCGGAGGGCGCGCCGCACCGGTTCACGACCGCGCGCGTGGACGATCCCGGGCTGGTGGCCGAGCTCGAAGCCGCCAAGGTCAAGTTCGCCGGGCGCGTGGAGAACACCTGGCTCTCGGCGCTCCTCTCCTGGGTCCTTCCTGCCGTCATCTTCGTCGGCGTCTGGATGGTCCTCATGCGCCGCTTCAACCCGCAACAAGGGCTCATGGCCATCGGCAAGAGCAAGGCCAAGGTGTACGTCGAGCACGAGACCGGCGTGACCTTCGACGACGTCGCCGGCATCGACGAGGCCAAGG
>JBKKCN010000449.1:0-3085 GCA_046712525.1 Candidatus Rokuibacteriota bacterium | reverse complement strand
GGGGGGGGGGGGGGGGGGGGGCGGGAGGCGCTGTCGCGGGGCGCGGCGCACACGACGTTCGTGGAGCGGGACGCGCGCGCGGTGGCGGCGCTGCGCGCCAACGTCGACACCCTCGGCGTCGCCGGCGTCACGCGCGTCGTTCGCGGCGACGCCGTGGCCGAGCTCGACCGGCTCGCGCGCGCGGGGGAGCGGTTCACCGTGGTCTTCCTCGATCCGCCCTACGAGGCGGGCGCCGTCGACACCACCCTTGCGCGTCTGGGGGTGGCGGACGTCACGGCGCCGGGGGCGCTCGTCATCGCGCAGCATTTCACGAAGCGCGCGCCGGCAACCACGGTGGGCGCGCTCAGCGCGTTCCGCACGCGGCGTTTCGGGGAGACGACCTTGACTTTCTTTCGCAGCGGCGGGTACGATGCCCCGTCTTTCAGCGCGACTCCTGACGAAGCGCCCGACCGAGGGGATTAGACAGTGGCCAAGCGTGCGGTGTACCCCGGGATGTTCGATCCGATCCACAACGGCCACGTGGACGTCATCCAGCGCAGCCTGCAGATCTTCGACGAGGTCATCGTGGCCGTGGTCGCCAACCCCTCCAAGCAGCCGCTCTTCACCGTGAGCGAGCGCCTGGAGATGATGGACGAGGCCACCTCCAACCTCGGTGTGGGCGCCAAGTTCCGCATCGCCGCCTTCGACGGCCTCCTCATCGATCTCGTGGAGCGCGAGCGGGCGGACTGCATCGTGCGCGGCATCCGCGCGGTGTCGGACTTCGAGTACGAGTTCCAGATGGCGCTCATGAACCGCAAGCTCAAGGCGACGGTGGAGACGGTGTTTCTCATGCCCCACGAGAAGTACACGTATATCTCGTCGCGGCTGATCAAGGAGGTCGCCAGCTTCGGCACCTCCGTGGCGGGCATGGTTCCCACCATCGTCGAAAAGCGCCTCGCCGAAAAATACCCCCTGAAGTAACGGAGCACGACATGCTGATCATCACCCCCACACCCCCCCGCGCTCGGCGCGCCCCGGGAAACCCGTGACGCGCCTCGATCACGCGCTCGCCCATAGGTTGAAGACGCTTGCCCCTTCCTCGACGCTGGCCGTGCAGGCCAAGGCCAAGGCGCTGCGGGCGCAGGGTGTCAACGTGATCTCTTTCGGCGCGGGGGAGCCGGACTTCGACACGCCGGAGCGCATCAAAGAGGCGGCCGTGCAGGCGATGCGGCGCGGGCACACGAAGTACACGGAGGTGGGTGGCGTGCCCGAGCTGCGCGCGGCCGTGTGCGCGAAGCTCCAGCGCGACAACGGCTTGCGCTACGAGCCCGCCGAGGTGCTCATCTCCTGCGGCGCCAAGCACACGCTCTTCAACATGGTGACCGCTCTCGTGAACCCGGGGGACGAGGTGCTGGTGCCGAGCCCCTACTGGGTGTCGTATCCCGAGCAGATCAAGCTCGTGGACGGTGTTCCCGTACCGGTGGAGACACTCGAGTCCACCGGCTTCGACCTCGACGTGGATCGGCTGCGGGCGGCGGTGACGCCACGCACGAAAGCCATCATCCTCAACAGCCCCAACAACCCGACGGGCGCGGTGTTCTCTCCGGAGGCGCTGCAGGCGGTGGCGCGCCTCGCCGTGGAGCGGGGGCTGTGGGTGATCTCCGACGAGTGTTACGAGGCGCTGACATTCGAGGGACGGCATGTCTCGGTGGCGAGCTTCGGCCCCGAGATCAAGGCGCGCACGCTCGTCGTCAACACGTGCTCGAAGGCGTACGCGATGACGGGCTGGCGCATCGGCTACGCGGCGGGGCCGCGCGCGCTCATCACCGCCATGACCGACGTGCAGAGCCAGGTCACGTCGAACCCCTCGTCGGTCGCGCAGTGGGCCGCGGTGGAAGCCCTCAGCGGGCCCCAGGACGAGGTGGCGAAGATGGCGGGGGAGTTCGACCGCCGGCGCCGGCTCATCATCGCGGGCCTCAACGCGCTGCCCGGCGTGAGCTGTGTCATGCCGAAGGGCGCCTTCTACGCCTTCGCCAACGTGTCCGGCCTCTTCGCTCGCACGTATGCCGCCGGCGCCGCCTCCGTCACGATGAAGGGCTCGCTGGACGTCACCGCTTTCCTGCTCGAGCGCGCGCAGGTGGCCGTGGTGCCGGGCCTCGACTTCGGCTCTGATGCGCACGTGCGCCTGTCGTACGCCACCAGCGACGCGCTCATCACCGAGGGGCTGCAGCGCATGGCCGCCGCGATCAAGACGCTGGGGTGAGCACGACGGCCTGGGCGCCCGCGCTGCACGCGGCGGCGCGCGCCCGGGTCACCGTGATCGTCGGCGAGAGCGAGGCGGGCAAGACCTCGCTCACCGCCTGGCTCGCGGGCGAGCTCGCGGCAGCGGGCGATCGCGTGGCTGTCGTCGACGCTGACCTCGGGCAATCGGAGATCGGACCTCCCACGACGGTTGGACTCGGCCGCATTCACGGCCGCGTGAGGCGGCTGGCCGACGCCGAATGCATTGCGCTCGAGTTCGTCGGCGCCACCTCGGCCGCCCGGTGCCTGCGCGAGACGGCGCTCGCCACCGCGCGCCTCGTCGATCGCGCGCGGGCGCTCGCCTTCGCCCGCATCCTCGTCGACACGTCCGGGCTCGTGGCGGGGGACTTCGGCCGCGCGCTGAAGCGGTTGAAGATCGACGCCGTGCGCCCGGACCTGCTCGTGCTGGTGCAGCGCGCGGGCGAATGCGAGCACATCGTGCGCGCCTACGAGGCCGCGGGCACGCCCGACATCGCGCGGGTGGCGGCTCTCGCCAGCCCCGTGCGACGCACGCCGACGGTGCGACGCTTGCACCGCGAGCGGGCCCTCAATGCTGCACTCGAGGGTGCCGGCGATGTCGAGGTGGCAGGGGACAGGCTTGTCACGACCTCCGGCGACGTCGTGTCCCCCACGCCAGACCTCGTGGATACGCTTGTGGCCGTGCAGGGAGCGGACGGAGCCGTGGCGGGTCTCGGGTGGATAAAGGAGATCGGTGAGCGGACGGTAACGATTGCGACCGCGGTGCCGGCGGCCGACGTCGCGGCGGCAGTGGTGGGCCGCGAGAAGTATCGGCGCTGACAGGCGT
>JBKKCN010000448.1:0-6884 GCA_046712525.1 Candidatus Rokuibacteriota bacterium | reverse complement strand
CGTCACCATCGGCATCGCGCACAGCGGGCGCCGGCACGACGGCTGCGCCACCAGGGCGTAGATCCCGAGCGCGCTGCCGCCCAGGAGCGCCACGCACGCGGTGGTCCCCGCCATGCCGAGCAGGATGGTGGCGCCCCACACGGTGCCCACGTCGGAGCGGGGGTTGAGACCGAAGGCGAAGAGGGTGATGGCCAGGGCCAGCAGCGCGTACGCTCCCCAGATCAGCCACATGGCGATGCGCGCGGCGATCACGCCTCCCGCACGACGGGATTGCTGAGCACGCCGATCGCGTCATTGACGACCTCCACGGTGTCGCCCGCGCTCAGTGGTGGCTCCGTAGGGCCGTCGCAGCCGAACCAGATGACGTCGCCCGGGTAGAGCGTCAGGTAGCGCGTCATGCGCGCGATGTAGTGGGCGGCGTCGAAGATCATCGCGGAGGTGTCGTACTCGGAGACGACACGGCCGTTCAGGCGCACGACGATGCGCTGCTGGCGCGGGTCGAGGTCGGTGACGATGAAGGGGCCCATCGGCTTGAAGGTGTCGCTGTTCTTCGCGCGCCACAGCGTGCGGTCCGTCTTCTGCCACGCCCGCTCACTCACGTCGTTGCCGAGGGTGTAGCCGAGCACGCAGCCGAGCGCCTCCGCTTCCGACAGGTTGCGGGCGCGCCGGCCGATGACGGCCACCAGCTCGCCCTCGTACTCCACCGGTCCCGGCGAATCCTTCGGGATCACGATGGCCTCGCCGCCGGGGATGAGCGCGTTGGGTGACCGGTAGCCCACGTCCGCCTGCGTGGGCACCTTGACCGGGATGCCGTGGCGGGCCGCCGCCCACTCGATGTGCGCGCGATAGTTGAGGCCGACGGCGTAGAAGTTGGCGGGCACGACGGGTACGAGCAGGCGCGCGTCACGCAGCGACAGCCGCGTGCCCGTCGGCGTGTACCGCTCGAAGGGCGAGCCGTCCACGACCCTCACCATCTCGCCCTGGACGAGGCCGTACGCCGGCCTGCCGTTCGTCTCCACCCGGCACCACGTGGCCACCGCTTGTCCTCCTCGTCTCGAGAGGATAGCATCCGGACCACGAGGCCCTTCGCCTCCAAGGAGCCCGCCATGACTGACAGCGTTACCCTCGACATCCCGTCCTTGAAAAACCGCGTGTCCCCGGAAGAATGGGCCGTCCGCGTCGACCTCGCCGCCGCCTACCGGCTCGTCGCGCGCTACGGCTGGGAAGACCTGGTCTTCACCCACATCAGCGCGCGCGTGCCCAACACCGACAACGAGTTCCTCATCAACCCCTACGGCGTGTTCTTCGACGAGATCACGGCTTCCAGCCTCGTGAAGATCGATACCGACGGCAAGAAGATCCAGGCTTCGCCCTTCGACGTAAATGCGGCGGGCTTCATCATTCACAGCGCCATCCACGCCGCGCGCCACGACGCCCGCTGCGTCCTGCACACGCACACGGTGAACGGCGTCGCCGTCGCCGCACAGCGCGCCGGCCTGCTGCCCATCTCGCAGCACTCGCTCTTCGTGCTGCCGAGCCTCGGCTATCACGACTTCGAAGGCCCCGCCCTGCACGACGACGAGAAGCCCCGCCTCGTGGCTGATCTGGGCGACAACAGCGCGCTCATTCTCCGCAACCACGGGCTGCTCACGGTGGGCGAGAGCGTGGCCGACGCTTTCGTGACGATGTACTACCTGGAAGCGTCCTGCGCGATCCAGGTACGGGCGCAGTCCGGCGGCAGCGAGCTCATCACCGTGCCCAAGGAGGTCCTCGAAGCCGGCTACGCGAGCGCCGCCAAGGAGCAGCGCAAGCGGGGCGGCCGGGGCAACCTCGTGTGGCCGGGCCTGCTGCGACGGCTCGACCGCGCTGATCAGTCGTACCGCACGTAAGCCATGCAGGCGACGAAGCTCGAGGTGCAGCCGATCGCGGGCGCGCTGGGCGCCGAGGTGCACGGCGTCGATCTCGGCGCGGATCTCGATGATGCGGTGGTCGCGGAAATCAGGCAATCGCTGCTCGAACATTGCGTGATCTTCTTCCGCGATCAGGAGTTCGACGCGCGCCAGCACAAGACCCTCGCGCGCCGCTTCGGCGACATCTTCATCCACCCGAACTACTACGGCGTCGTACCGGACCCGGAGATCCTCGAGATCCGTCGCGAGCCCGGCGACACACGCGTGGTGGGCGAGGAGTGGCACTCGGACACCACGATGATGGCAAAGCCCCCGCTGGGCGCCATCCTGTACGCGATCGAGGTGCCGCCGCACGGTGGCGACACGCTCTTCGCCAATCAGTACCTCGCGTACGAGACGCTCTCCGACGGCATGAAGCGCATGCTGGCCGGCCTGCGCGCCGTCCACAGCGACCGCAAGGTCGCGGGCCCCCAGGCGCGCGTGAACGTGGGGCGCACCACCAAGGCGCGCGACGACGACGCGTGGCGCGAAACGATCAACGTCCACCCGGTCATCCGCACGCATCCCGAGACGGGGCGCCCGCTCCTCTACGTCAACGCCTCCTACACCGTCGGCTTCGAAGGCATGACGGAGGCGGAGAGCAAGCCGCTACTCGAGTTCCTGCTCGAGCAGGGCCACCGGCCCGAGTTCACGTGCCGGTTCCGCTGGCAGAAGGGTTCCGTCGCCTTCTGGGACAACCGCTGCACCAAGCACCTCGCCATCAACGACGCCGGCCCCTTCCGCCGGCTCATGCGCCGCGTTCAGATCGCTTAGGAGACTGCCGCAATGTCGATGACCGATCCCGCCTTCGCCACCGTGAGCGAGCTGTCCGCCGCCTTCGGCAGCCGCACGCTGTCGCCCGTCGACGTCACGGACGCGCTGCTCGGCCGCATCGAGCGGCTGAACCCGACGCTGCACGCCTTCATCGACGTCTATGCGGCCGACGCGCGCATGGGCGCGGAAGCGGCGGACCGGGCGATCCGGTCGGGACACTCGGTGGGCCCGCTGCACGGCGTGCCCATCGCGCTGAAGGATCTCGTCGATCTCGAGGGACGGGTGACCACGGGCGGCTCCAAGGTGTGGGCCAAGCGCGTGTCGCCCGTCACCGCCACCCTCGCCCGTCGTCTCATCTCGGCGGGCATGATCGTGCTCGGCAAGACGCACACGGTGGAGTTCGCGATGGGCGGCTGGGGGACGAACACGCACATGGGCACGCCGCGCAACCCGTGGGACCTCAAGGTGCATCGCACGCCCGGCGGCTCCTCGAGCGGCTCCGGTGTCGCCGTCGCCGGCGGGCTGGCGCCGGCGGCCATCGGCACCGACACGGGCGGCTCGGTGCGGCTGCCCGCATCCTGGTGCGGCATCGTCGGGCTCAAGGTGACGGTGGGTCGGATCAGCACGTACGGCGTGCTGCCCCTGTCGACCACGCTCGATACGCCGGGGCCGATGGCGCGCTCGGTCGAAGACGTGGCGCTGCTCTATCGCGTCCTCAACGGCCCCGACCCCCATGACCCCGCCACGCTGGCGTGGACGGCGGACGACCCGATGCCCACGCTGCGCCGTGGCGTCGCGGGCTTGCGTCTCGCCGTGCTGCCCGAGGCCGAGCGCGACGGCACCGACCCGGAAGTGCTCGCGGCGTTCGATGCCGCCGTCGAAGTCCTCCGCACGCAGGGCGCCACCATCGTGCACGCGACGCTGCCGCACCGCTTCCGCGACTACGCGTCCGCCACCGGGCGCATCATCGGATCGGAGGGCTACCGGTTCGTTGGCCATCTCGTGGACGATGCGAGCCTGCCCACTGATCCGCACGTGAGGCCGCGCATCCAGCTCGGTCGCGGCGTGTCCGCCCGCGACTACCTGCTCACGCTCGCCGAGCGGGAGGAGCACCGGCGCGCGTACGCGGCGGCCACCGCCGGCATCGACGCCGTCCTCACACCGACCACGCTCACGCCGGCCATTCCCGTCGACGAGGTGGACCAGAGCAGCACGCCCGCCCACTTCACACGCGCGGGCAACTACCTCGGTCTGTGCGCGGTGGCCGTGCCGAACGGGTTCACTGCCGACGGGCTGCCCACCTCCCTGCAGATCGCGTGCGCGGGCGGTCAGGAGGCAATGGCGTTGCGGATCGCGTGGGCGTACGAGCAGGCGAGAGGCTGGCGCAGTCCGCATCCGCCGGAGCCGGGACAGGCCGCGCGATGACGGCGGCGGCGCGCGTCGACACGCTCGTCCTCGGCGACAGGATCGTGACCGCCGCCGAGGTCTTCGAGGGCGCGGTGGCCATCAAGGACGGCCGCATCGTCGCCCTCGGCTCGCCCGAGCTGCTACCGGAGGCAAAGCGCACGATCGATGCGCGGGGCAAGATCGTGCTGCCCGGCGCCATCGACTGCCACGTCCACCTCGGCCCCGAGTACGACGATTGGCGCGGCGGACCGGAGATCGCCGCCCTCGCCGGCCTCACCACGATCCTCGTCTTTGCGCTCACGGAAGGCACGGAGACGCTGCCGCAGGCCATCAAGCGCCAGCGCGCGGAGTGCGAGCGCCAGAGCGTGCTCGACTTCGGCTTCCATTACATCCTGCCCAACAAGCCGGCCATCCTCGAAGGCATCCCCGAGGCGATCGCCATGGGCGTGCCGTCGTTCAAGATGTTCATGACCTACAAGAAGCGCGGCGACCGCATGTGCTCCGACGACTTCATCTGCCGCGCCATGGAGGTCATCGGAGGCCACGGCGGCCTCACGCAGCTGCACTGCGAGAACGGCGACGTCATCGCCTTCCTCGAAGACAAGGCGCTCGCCGAGGGGCGCGTGGCGCCCACGGACTTTCCGCCCACGTGCCCGGAGTGGACGGAGGAGGAGGCGATCAACCGCGTCATCCACATGGGCGCGCTCACGAACGCGCCCGTCTACGTCGTTCACTTGTCCACGCACCTCGGCCTCGAGCGGATCAAGCGCGCGCAGGCGCTCGGCCATCGCGTGTGGACGGAGACATGCCCGCAGTACCTGCTGCTGAGCGATCGCGAGATGGAGATCTGGGGCCCGCTCGCCAAGATCGGTCCGCCCCTGCGCCCCGCGGGAGGGCCGGACCGCGAGGCGCTGTGGAAGGGCGTGGCGCAGGGCTACATCGCGAGCGTGGCGAGCGATCATTCGCCCCGCCCGAAGGCGCAGAAGGAAGCGGGCTGGAAGAACATCTTCGTCGATCCCCAGGGTAAGGTGGTGCCGTTCGGCAGCCCCGGCCTCGAGACGCTGGTGCCGCTCGTCTACAGCGAGGGCGTGGTCAAACGCGGCCTGCCCCTCACGTGGATGGCGCGCGTGCTCGCCGAGAACCCGGCGCGTATCTTCGGCCTGCACCCGCGCAAGGGATCGATCCGCGTGGGCGCCGACGCCGACCTCACCATCATCGACCCCGCGCCCGACACGACCATCAACGTGGCCAACCACAAGGGCATCGCGGGCTGGACGCTCTACGAAGGCTGGACGGCGCACGGCCGGCCTTGGATGACGCTGCTGCGCGGCGAGACGCTGCTGCGCGACGGCAAGCTCGAGCAGTCCGCCGGCTACGGCCGCTTTCTGGCGCGCGGGCGCTTGGTGCCGCCGCTCGGGGGCCCCGTGGCCTGATCAGCATGAACCGCCGGCGCTTTCTGCTGGTCGGGCTCGCCACGACCGTCGCCGTACCGCTCGCCAGCGAGGCTCAGCAGCCGGGGAGGCCGCGCGTGGGGTGGCTGACGAGCAGCGTGGTCCATACCGCCAACGTCGACGCCTTCCGCCAGGAGATGCGCGCGCTCGGCTATCCGGACGTCGTTGTCGAGTTCCGCGCGGCGGCGGGAAAGACGGAACGGCTGTCCGCGCTCGCGGCGGAGCTCGTCGCCCTCCACGTCGACATCATCATCACCGACGGCGGCCCGGCGGCCGTCGCCGCCAAGCAGGCCACGGCGACGATTCCCATCGTCATCGGCGCCACCGCTGGAGACCTGGTTCGGCAGGGCGTCGTCGCGAGCCTGGCCCGACCCGGCGGCAACGTGACGGGCTTTACCATCTCCACGGGCGCCGAGCTGTACGGCAAGCGGCTGGAGCTGCTGCGCGAAGCGTTGCCCGCTGTGAGCCGTGTGGCCGTCGTCTGGAATCCGCGCAATGAAGTGAGTCGAAACGCACTGGTGACCATCGAGACGGCGGCGAGGACGCTCGGCATGCAACTGGACACCGTCGAAGCGCGGGACGCCCACGACATCGAGCGTGCGTTCGGCAGTGCGGCCCGGCCCCGGGTGGGCGCGATGTTGACGGTCGCGGACGCGTTCCTGTGGAGTCAGCGGGTCACGATCGTTGCGCTCGCCGACCGGTACCGCCTTCCCGGCGTCTACCCGGAAGTCGAGTTCGCGGAGGCGGGCGGCCTCATGGCCTACGGGCCGAATGTCAGAGACAACTTCCGGCGCGCCGCGGGCTACGTGGACAGGATCCTCAAGGGCGCCAAGCCGGCCGACCTCCCCGTCGAGCAGCCGTCTACCTTCGAGCTGGTCGTCAACCTCAAGGCCGCGAAGGCGCTCGGTCTCACGCTCCCGCGCTCGCTGCTCCTGCGCGCTGATCACGTGATCCAGTGAGCAGCCCATGCCACCGCTGATCCGGCGCTACATCAAGACCAGCTTCGTCTTCCTGCTGGCGGGGCTGTTTCTCGGGGCCTGGGTCATCGTGGGCCAGTTCGTGTTCGGCGCCTATCCGCCGCGCCTCTTCATCACGGCCCACGTGCACCTGCTGCTCGTCGGCTTCACGCTCATGATCGTCATGGGCGTCGCCACCTGGATGTTCCCGCGGCCTACTCGCGACGACGCGAGCTACCGTCCCGAGCTGGCGGAGGCCGTGTACTGGGTCATGACGCTTTCCACCGCCCTGCGCGCCCTTGCGGAGCTGTCCGCGTCGTACTCGCCGGCGTTCGCCCTGCGCATCG
>JBKKCN010000447.1:0-10859 GCA_046712525.1 Candidatus Rokuibacteriota bacterium | reverse complement strand
CCGGAGCAGCCTCGCGAATCCGCTGGCGGAGGATCAGCTGGATCCGCCGTCGCCGACGCCCCAGCGCTGCATGGAGGTGGGCGCGGCCACCGCGCGCGCGATGCGCGAGAGCCCGTGGCGCACGGCGCTGATCGCCTCTTCGAGCTGGTCGCACGCGTTCCTGACTGACAAGAACCATCAGCTCTATCCCGACATTCCGGCGGACCGGCGGCTGTACGAGGCACTGCGTCGCGGCGACTACGAGACGTGGCGGACCACACCGCTGACAGCCATCGAGGCCTCCGGTCAGCAGGAGATGCTCAACTGGTACATGCTGGCCGGCGCCATGGAGGCGCTCGGGCGCAAGCCCGACGAGTGCGAGTTCATCGAGTCCTGGATATTCAACTCCAACAAATGCTTCGCGGTGTTCAAGCCATGACGACGACCTCGACGCTTCCCAAGCTCTCCGGCGACATCCGCCCCCTCGTGCCGAAGCTCGGCCTGCGCAACTACTGGTATCCCGCGATCGCCGACCGCTCGGTGGGCTCGCGCAAGCCGGTGATGGTCTCGCTGCTCGGCGAGGACATCTGCCTTTTCCGCGGCACCACCGGCAGCGTGGCGGCCATCCAGGACGTGTGCCCGCACCGCGGGGCGCGGCTGAGCGAAGGCGATTGCCACTACCGCGGCACCGTCGCCTGCCCGTACCACGGGTGGGTGTTCGACGACAGCGGCAAGAACGTCGCTGTGCTCTCCGAGGGTCCGGACTCCGGCGTGTGCGCCAAGCCCGGGACGGAGGCGACGGTGTACCCGACGCGCACGCTGAAGGGCCTCGTCTTCGTGTGGATGGGCGACGGCGACCCCGCGCCCATCGAGGAGGACGTGCCGGAGGAGTTCTTCGATCCCGAGGCGCTGGTGCAGGTCGGCCTCGTGTACTGGAAGTGCAACTGGGAAGTCGCACTCGAGAACTCCATGGACTCGCACGTGAACTACGTGCACCGCAACGCCGTCGTCGTGATGCGCGGCGGGTTCATCGCCCGCGGCGCGCAGGGGGAGCACCCGATCTTCGTCGGCAACGGTTTCGGGGGCGACGTGGCCGAGAGCAACTACATGCGCCGCAGCCCGGCTCAGGACCTCTACCCGAACGGCTGGAAGTGGCCGAAGACCAATTACCGTCGCGTCTGGACGTGGCTCACGCGGCCGCTCGCCGACCGCGCGCGGCGCAACATCCCGCCGCCGCGCTCGGCGCGCTGGTGCGGCGGCCACCACCTGCCCGGGATGTTCCGGGCGGAGTTCGGCTGGGACCTCTACACGCGCATGTGCGTGCCCGTCGAGGAGCACCTCACGCGCGTGTGGTACTACCACTGCACGCGGCCGAAGAACGCGTGGCGGGGCCTGTGGGACCACGTCGCGTACGCCACGATACGGCGGTGGATCATCGAGTACAACTTCTCGCGCCAGGACGAGCGCGTGATGCTCCACCAGCGGTACGACACGCCCGAAAAGCTGTCGGGCACCGACGCCGAGGTCATCCAGTGGCGTCGGCTCGTGGTGACGAAGCACTACGGCGGGCGCGACGCGCCTTTCGAGTACCGCAACCCTGACGGGCTCGACCCCGACCACGTGCCGCTCGAGCGCGTGTCGGTCCGCTACCTGCAGGAGCGGATGCGCGCGAAGGCGAGGAGTGCACGGTCATGATGACCCGGCGCGACTTCACTCGAACGATCGCGCTCGGGGCCGCCGCCACGCTCGCGCCGCGGCGAGTGGCCGCGCAATCGGCCGACTGGTCGCAGACGGTAGCGGCCGGAAAGAAGGAAGGAAAGGTGGTGGTCAACACCTTCCCCGGTGACGTCTACAAGCGCGCGCTCAAGGCGTTCTCGCAGGCGCATCCCGACATCAAGCTGGAGCACACCAGCCTACACTCGCAGGATTTCGCGCCGCGCATCATCCAGGAGCGCCAGGCCAACCTGTTCACGTGGGACGTCGCGCTGATCCCGACCTCCACCGCGCTCCAGGTGCTGCGCCCGGCCGGTGTGTGGGATCCCGTGCGGCCCGCTATCGTGCTGCCGGAGGTGAAGGACGACGCGGCGTGGGACGGCGGCTTCGAGCGCGGGTTTTCGCTGGTGAAGGACCGCGCGCTCTGCTACGGGTTCGTGGCCGTGCGTGGCGGCGGTGTCACCATCAACACCGACATGGTGAATGAGGACCAGGTGCGCGGGCTGAAAGACCTGCTGGACCCGCGCTGGAAGGGCAAGCTGCTGCTGCCCGACGTGCGCGTGATGGGCGACACCTTCTGGCCCATGACGGCCGCGCGCCTCAACCTCGGCGACGACGTCATCAAGAAGCTGTTCGTCGACCAGGAGCCCGTGTTGAGCCGTGATAACCGGCAGGTGGCGGAATTCATGGTCCGCGGCCGCTATCCCATCGCCATGGGCGTCAACCCGCAGATCTTGGCCACCTTCCAGCGCCAGGGGCTCGCCAAGAACCTCAAGCTCGTGCACTTTCCCGAGATGTCCACGCAGAGCTCGAGTAGCAGCACCATCTGGCTCGTCAACCGGGCGCCGCATCCGAATGCGGCGAGGGTCTTCATCAACTGGCTCCTCACCAGGGACGCGCAGGTCGTGTGGGCGAAGGAGATCGAGACGAACACCCGCCGGGTCGGGATCGAGCCCGGGAACCCGCAGTACGCGGTGCCGCCGGGCGCGAAGTTCATGCAGATCGACGCCGAGGAAAACCTGCCCGAGGTCGTGAAGACGCAGGACATCGCCCGCGCCGTCATCAAGTAGGTCGAGACCGATCGAAACGGTCCTCACGCTCGCCGACGTCGGCAAAGCCTTCGGTCTCCAGCCGGCGGTCGACCGCGCATCGCTCGACGTTCGGCGCGGCGAAGTCTTCACGCTGCTCGGTCCCAGCGGCTGCGGCAAGACCACCACGCTGCGCCTCGTGGCCGGCCTCGAGCGTCCCGATGCGGGCGAGATCACGCTGCGCGGACGCGTGGTGGCGTCGGTGCCGCGCCGGATCTTCGTCGCCCCCAACCGCCGCAACCTCGGCATGGTGTTCCAGTCCTACGCGATCTGGCCGCACATGACCGTCTTCGACAACGTCGCCTACCCGCTCACGCTGCGCGGGCTCGGGCGCGCGGCCATCCGCGAGCGGGTCACGCGCGTCCTCGAGCTGGTCGGCCTCGCCGGCACCGAGGCGCGCCCGGCCACGCTGCTGAGCGGCGGCCAGATGCAGCGTCTGGCCCTGTGCCGGGCGCTCGTGTACGAGCCCGATCTGCTGCTGCTCGACGAGCCCTTCAGCAACCTCGACGCAAAGTTGCGGGAGCAGATGCGCCTGGAGCTGCGCCTGCTGCAGCGCCGCCTCGGCATCACCGTCCTCTTCGTGACCCACGATCAGATCGAGGCGCTGAGCCTCTCCGACCGCATCGCTGTGATGCAGCGCGGGCGGGTGGAAGAGGTCGGATCGCCGCGCGCGCTCTACGAGCGGCCCGCGTCGGCCTTCGTGCGCGACTTCCTCGGCGCGACGGTCGTGCTGCGCGGTCACGTGGCGGCGCCGGACCGCAGCGGCGTCAGCGTGACGCTGAACGGCGCGCTCGCCGGACGCACGATCACGGGACGGTGTGCGTCCGTCACGGCGCTCGTGCCCGGCGCGGAGGTGCACGTGGCCATTCGCCCCGAGGACATCGACGTCGACGGTCCGCGGCTCGACGCCGGCACGCTGCCGGGCGTGATCGACGCGCTCCTCTTCGTGGGCGACCGCTACGAGGCGCGCGTGTCGTTCGGCGGCGAACAGCGCATCGTCGTCCTCCTCCCGCGGCGGCGGGAGTGGAAGGAGGGACAGACGGTGTCGCTCGTCTTCCCGCCGGAGGCGGTGAGCGTGTGGCCGGTGTAGCGGCCCCGGCCGCGGGACGTCCGCCGTGGCGGTTCGAGGCGCAATCCATCCTCTGCACGATCGTCCTCGCCGTCGTCGCCTTCGGCGTGGTCTATCCGATCTGTCTGGTCGTGTTGCAGAGCTTCCAGACCGCGCTGCCCGGCCAGCCTGCGCGTTACGGTCTGGACGGCTGGCGAGCGGCGCTGGCCGAGCCCGCGCTGCGCGCCTCGCTGCTCAACACGCTCAGCGTCACCGTCGTGCGCCAGCTCCTCTCCTTGCCGCTCGCCGTCTTCATCGCGTGGCTGCTGGCGCGGACCGATCTGCCCGGCCGGCGATGGATCGAGTTCGCGTTCTGGGCGGCGTTCTTCCTGCCCACGCTGACGGTCACCTTGAGCTGGATCCTGTTGCTTGACCCGGAGTACGGCCTCGTCAACACCACCCTCGCCCGGCTGCCGTTCGTCGGCCGGGGGCCATTCAACATCTACTCCTTCTGGGGCATCGTCTGGGTGCACGTGATCACGGGCTCGCTCACGGTGAAGGTCATCCTGCTCACCCCCGCCTTCCGCAACATGAACGCGTCGTTCGAGGAGGCCTCGCGCGTGGCGGGCGCGAGCACCCTGCGCACGGTGCTGCGTATCACCGTGCCCGTGATGGCGCCCGTGATCCTGTCCGTGCTGCTGCTCGGCACGATGGTGTCGCTGCAGACCTTCGAGGTGGAGCAGGTGCTCGGCATCCCCTTCCGGTTTTTCGTCTTCAGCACGACGATCTACGACCTGCTCGTGACGCGCGTGCCGCGCTATGACGCAGCGACGGCGCTGGCCGTGCTCGTGCTCGCCGCCATGCTCCCGCTCATCCTGGCCCAGCAGTGGCTGACGCGCGGCGGACGCTACGCGACGATCACCGGCCAGTTCCAGAACAAGCCGCACGCGCTGGGGGCCTGGCGCTGGCCGGCCGTGCTGTTCACGCTGGCAGTTCTCGGCATCGTGCTCGGCGTGCCCGTCGTCTTCGCGCTCCTGGGTACGTTCATGAAGCTCTTCGGCTTCTTTCACGTCCCCGAGCCGTGGACGCTCGACAACTGGAAGACGGTACTGACCGACGATCTCTTCCTCGGCTCGCTGCGCAACACGATCGTGCTCGCCGTGGGTACGGCGGTGGCCGCCGTACTGCTGCACTCACTGATCGCCTACATTGCCGTGCGCACGCGCTACGCGGGCCGACGCCTGCTCGACTTCATGTCGTGGCTGCCGTTCACGGTGCCCGGCGTCATTCTCGGCCTCGCCCTGCTGTGGCTGTTCCTCGGCACGCCCGTGCTGCGGCCGCTCTACGGGACGACCGCGCTCCTGATCATCGCGGGCCTCATCTCGGGGATGCCGCTGGGCGTGCAGATCATCAAGAGCGGACTGCTGCAGCTGGGCGGCGAGCTGGAGGAGGCGTCGCGCATCGCGGGCGCCTCGTGGTGGACCACCTACCGCCGCATCGTGCTGCGGCTGATGGCGCCGACGCTGATGGCGGTGGGCATGATCACGTTCGTGGGCGCCGCGCGCAACATCGCCAACGTCGCGCTGCTGAGCACCACCGCCAACCGGCCGCTGGCGATCCTGCAGCTCGACTACATCGCGCAGAAGAAGTTCGAAGAAGCGGTCGTCATCGCCTGCATCATCATGTTCATCTCGCTGGCCGGGGCCGTGGTCGCCAGTGTGCTCGGCGCCCGCGGCAGCGTCGGCTGAGGGAGGTCCGCGTGACTCTGGACGGCAAGGTGGCCATCGTGACCGGCACCAGTCCCAACATCGGCGCCGGTATCGCGGGCGGACTCGCGCAGGCGGGAGCGAAGATCGTCTGCGTCGATGTCGTCGAGGACAACGCGCGCCAGTGCGCGGCGTGGATCGCCAAGCGCGGTGGCGAGGCGCTCGGCGTTACCTGCGACGTCACCGACGAGGGCCAGGTGGAAGCGGCGGTCGCCCGCGCGCGCGAGGCCTACGGCCACGTCGATATCCTCGTGAACAACGCGGGCGTCCTCGGCGGGCACAGCGTGCTCGAGATGAGCCTCGAGCGCTGGAGCCGGCAGATCGCCGTCAACCTCACGGGCACCTTCCTGTGCACCAAGCACGTCGCCCGGTCGATGGTCGAGCGGGGCACCGGGGGCAGTATCATCGTGATCGTGTCGACGGCCGGGCACCAGGGCCAGCCGGGCAATATCGGCTACTGCACGAGCAAGAGTGGCCTGCTGAACTTCACGCGCGCGGCCGCCATGGACCTCGCCCGGCATCGCATCCGCGTGAACAGCCTCACGCCGACGGCAACGGACGCCGAGGAAGGCATCGAGCGCGGCGTGGAGTGGGGCCGCCCGCGGCCCGAGCGGCGCGTGCGCGTGCTGGACTTCGCGAAGATGATTCCGGCGGGCACGCTGCCGAGTCCGCGGCATTATGCGAGCGCGGCGGTGTTTCTTGCCTCCGATGACGCCGAGATGGTCACCGGCATCGACCTGCGCGTGGACGCAGGCGCCATCGCCAAGTACTGGCCGTGGATCCCGGGCGCCTGACCCTGGGCGCCGCGAACCCGCTGGCCCCGAAAGGAGTCCCGTCATGACGATCGTTCGTGCAGGCACCCTCATCGACGGCACCGGCGCCGCCCCCGTGCGCGACGTCAGCCTCATCCTTCACGATGGCCGCATCGAGGCCATCACCACCGGCGGCGGCACGCCGGGCGCGCGCGACGAGGTCATCGACGCCTCGGGCATGACCGTGCTGCCGGGCCTCATCGACTGCCATGACCACATGGCGTTTCACGGCTACGACCTCGCCGGTCGCTGGGGCCTCGACGAGCGGTCCAGCACCAAGCACCTGCGCACCGCGCGCGCGATCGAGCAGACGCTGGCGATGGGGTACACCGCCGTCCGCGATGCGGGCGGGCTCGACGCCGGGTTTGCCGCCGCCATCGAGCAGGGATTGCTGAAGGGCCCCCGGCTCTTCACGGCGGTCGCGATCATCTCGCCCGTGGGCGGCATCGGCGATCGCGTGAGCCCCTCGGGGCACGAGTGCCTCGTTCCCCACGACCCGGCACTGCCGGTGGGCGTGGCGAACGGCGTGGACGAGGTACGTCGCGTGGTGCGGACGATGGTGCGGGCGGGCGCCGAGGTCATCAAGTGCGCGACGACGGGCGGCGCCAGCTCGCGCGCCGGGCACGGTCCCAGGGACCAGGCGTTCGATCCGGACGAGATGAAGGCGCTCTGTGACGAAGCGCACGCGCTCGGCCGCAAGGTGATGTGTCACGCGCTCGGCGGCGCGGGACTCCGCATCGCGCTCGAGGCCGGCGCCGATTCGATCGAGCACGGCTGCTACCTCGACGAGGATCCCGAGCTGATCCCGATGATGGCGGAGCGCGGCGTGTTCTTCGTGCCCACGCTCACCGTGTACACCTACCACAGCGAGTCCAAGGCCCCGCACGTCAAGGAGCGGGCGCGCGCGCTCCGCGAGCACCACGTCGAGAGCATCCGGCGCGCGATGGCCAAGGGCGTGAAAGTCGTCGCGGGCACCGACGCCGGCGGCCACGGCCATCCGCCGAACGCCGCCGAGCTGCAGCACCTCGTGGAGGCGGGTCTCACGCCGATGCAGGCGATCCAGGCGGCCACGGGCGTCGCCGCCGAGTGCCTCGGCGCCGAGCACGAGCTCGGCACGCTGGCGAAGGGTAAGCGCGCCGATCTCATCGTGGTCGACGGTGACCCGCTCGCCGACGTGCGCATACTCCAAGATTTCGCGCGAATCCGGGTCGTCGTGAAGGACGGCAAGGTGGAGTTCCTCCGGTAGGCGGCGATGGAGTTCACCTTCACGGCCGAGGAGCAGGCATTCGCGGACGAGGTGCGCGGCTTCCTGCGCGCGCACCCGCCGGCGGCGTTTGCCGTGGACGGTGTGGACGCCGGCTACGGGTCCGGCGCCAACTCGAAGGCATTCATGAGATCGCTCGCCGCGCCGGGCTGGATCAGCATGTGCTGGCCCGTCGAGCACGGCGGCCGGGCGAAGCCGATGTTCTTCAAGCTCGTGCTGCTGGAGGAGCTCGCGCGCGCCGCCGCACCCTTCGGACCCCTCGGCGGTGTGTGGCAGACGGCGGATGCGATCATCGAGTACGGCAGCGCCCACCTGCGCGCCGAGGTGTTGCCGGCGATCGCGCGGGGTGAGGCGACATTCTGGCAGGGCTACAGCGAGCCGGACGCCGGCTCCGATCTCCTCGCGCTCAAGACCGAAGCGCGGCGCGACGGCGACCATTACGTCATTCGCGGCCACAAGATCTGGTCGAGCCACGCGGGGATCGCCACGCACGGCCTGGTCTTCGCGCGGACGAGCCGCGAGGCGCGCAAGAGCCGTGGCTTCAGCATGTTCGTGGTGCCCAACGGCACGCCGGGCATGGACATCCGCCCCATCACGAGCCTCACCGGTGACGTCTATCACTACGAGGTCTTCCTCGACGAGGTGCGCGTGCCCGAAGGCGCGCGGCTGGGCCCCGAGGGCGAGGGGTTCGTCGCGCTGCTGAACGGGCTCGACTCCGACCGCTTCTGGGGGCGGTTCTACAAGGCGCCGGCGCTCGCGCGCGTCCTCACGCGGCTGGTGGAGTACGCGAACACGACGCACGCCGACGGCCTGCCGCTCGCGCGTGACGCGGGGCTCCGGCGGCGGCTGGCGGCGATGGCAACCGAGCTCGCCGCGCTGCGCTGGCTCTTCTATCGCGCGGCGTGCCTCATCCGCGACGGCGCGCCCATCACGTACGAGACGGCGGTTGCGAAGGTGCTCGCCGACGAGACCGGCCAGAAACTCGCGCGTCTCGGCATGGACATGCTCGGGCTGTGGGGCCCGCTGCGCCCCGGCTCCCGCGAGGCCAAGCTCGACGGTGAGATCTCGCACGCCTACCTCACCAGCCTCGGCCACACGATTGCCGGCGGCACCGCTGAGATCCTCCGCACCACGATTGCCACGCGCGGCCTCGGCTTGCCGAAAAACAGTTGAGCGTCATGGACCGTCAACGTCGAAAGCGCGCAAGCTAGTGGACTTCCGCCCGTCGCCCGCCCAGAGGCTGCTCACCGCGACTGCGCGCGACTACCTGCGCCGCCACTGCCCGATCGAGCTAGTCCAGCGGTGCGCGCTCGACGCCAAGGGTTACGACGACAAGCTCTGGCGCGGGATGGCCGAGCTCGGGTGGCAGGGGTTGCTGATCCCCGGGGACTTGGGGGGAAGCGACGGCTCCCTGCTCGACGTGATCCTGCTCGTCGAAGAGCTGGGCTACGCGTGCGTGCCGGGGCCGTACGTGACGAGCGCGGTGGCGGCGACCTCGCTGCTGCTGGGGACGAGCGAGGCGCCGCGCAAGCGTCTGCTACCCGCGCTGGCAATCGGCGATCGCATCGCGACGCTGGCGCTCGTGGAGGCGGGCGGGTCGTTCGATCCCGCCGTCCTCACGCTCACGGCCGACCACGGGCGGCTCACCGGGCGCAAGCTCTTCGTGAAGGACGCCCACGTCGCGGACGACCTGATCGTCGTGCTGCGCGACGGCGCCCTCCTGCTGCAGAGCGACCGGCCCGGGATCGCGCGCGCGCCGCTCGCCATCATGAGCGACGAGAAGCTGTTCGACGTGATGTTCGACGACGTCGAGGTACGGCCGGACGACCGTCTCGTCATCGGCCGTGAGGCCATCGATGCTGCGCTACAGGCGGGCGCGCTCGCCCGTACCGCGGAGATGGTGGGCGCCGCCCAGAAGATCCTCGAGATCACCGTGGAGCACGCGAAGACGCGCGTGCAGGGGGGCCGGCCCATCGGCGGTCACCAGGCGATCCAGCACGCGTGCGCCGACCTCGTGCGCGACGTCGACTGCGCCCGCGGCCTGCTCCATACCGCAGCCTGGGCGGTGAGCGAAGGACGTGCGGCCGCGGCCGACGTCTCCATGGCGAAGGCGTATGCCGGTGAGGCGTGTCTGGCGGTCGCGCGCCGCGCCCATCAGATCTTCGGCGCCATCAGCTACTGCGAGGAGCATCCGCTCCACCTCATTCACAAGCGCATCCAGGCGGCGAGCCTGGACTTCGGCGACGCCGCGCTCCATCTCGAGCGCGTGGCCTACGCGATCGGGTTGGAGGCTTAGACGAGTGGCGGGACGTGTGGAGGGGCGGGTGGCCGTGGTCACGGGCGCCGGGCAGGGAATCGGCCGTGCCGCCGCCGAGCGCCTGACGGCTGAAGGCGCACGCGTGGTCGGCGGCGACATCGACGCGTCGATCCTGAAGCGGACGGAAACCGCGCTCACAGGCACCGGGGCAACCTTCGTGGGTGTCGTGGGCGATGTCACCGAGCCGGATGCCGCCGGACGTCTCGTGGAGACGGCGGCGCAGCGCTTCGGGCGCGTCGACATCCTCGTGAACGTGGTGGGCGGGGCGCGCAACGCGCGCGTGTGGGAGATGAGCGACGAGGACTGGGACCACACGCTCCGCTGGAACCTGCGCTCCATGTTTCTCTGCACGCGGGCAGCGGTGCCGCACATGATCAAGCAGCGCTACGGCAAGATCGTGTGCATCTCATCGGGCGCGCGCGAGGGCACCCCGTGGACCGCGTACTACGCGGGCGGCTCCGCGTACTCGACGGCGAAGGCGGGCGTGCATGGCTTCATCCGCGACGTGGCGCTGGAGCTCGCGCAGTACGGCATCAACGTGAACGCGGTGGCGCCGGGGCCATCGACACCGAGCGGACCGGCGAGAACCTCAAGCACCTGGACAAGACCGTGGAGTTCAGCCCCTCGAAGATGACACCGCTCGGCCGGCTCGGACTCCCCGTCGAGGTCGCCAACGCGGTCCTCTTCCTCGCCTCCGACGAAGCGAGCTACATCACCGGCCACACGCTCCCCGTCACGGGCGGCCGCTAGGAGCGTGTCGGAGAAATGCCCCGGTGCCGAGCGCGAGACCGGGGCCTCTCACGTGCGGCTGACCGAGGATTTCTCTCGGTGCAGCCGGCGAAGTTTGGTGTAGTGGCGGCATGACCACGCCC
>JBKKCN010000446.1:0-3201 GCA_046712525.1 Candidatus Rokuibacteriota bacterium | reverse complement strand
CGAGGACGTGCCGACGGCCTTCCGCAACGCCTTCACCGAGGAGCGGGCGCACGGCGTCACGCTGGCGGTGGGCGACGTGCTCGCAAGCTTCCCGGTGGCGCTTCTGGAAAGCGAAGCGGCGTGATGCAACCCTTCATCTTCATCGGCTGCGTGGAGCTGCGCGAGTCGCTCGACTACCGGGCCGACGACGAGCGCGAGCTGCTCGAGCGCCTGGAGGAGATCCCGGCGGGCTCGATCTTCTATCACACGCACGGTTACTTCCTGCGCCACCGGCCCGTCACCACGGCCTACGGCAACGACTTCGCGTCGTGGGTGGCCACCCAGGTGCGCGACCAGGTGCTCGCGGAACGCCTGGCGGTGGTGAACCCCTTCGAGTGCTCCAGCCTGGAAGACCTGCGTGAGGAGCTCGTGTCCATCATCTCCGACCACGTGCTGCACCTGTCGACGGTGCCGCGCGTGGAGTTCGGAGAGCCCTTCTTCTTTCAGCAGTCGCACATCGTGGAGGTGGAGCTCGGCACCCCCGCCGCCAACCTCGCGGAGTTCCGGGCGGGACTGGCGGAAGTGGACTCGAGCGCGATCTATTACCACATGGTGGAAGCGCGCGCGCGCCTGGGACGGCGCTCGGGCGATTTCGCGGAGTGGACGCGCTCGTCGCTCGGCCTGCCCGACCTCGCCGAGCGCATCGAGCGCATCGACACCTACATGACGAGCCTCGAGCGCGTGCGCGCCCGCGTGCTGTCGCTCGTGGACGCCCATCTGGAGTCCGGCGGCACATGATCAAGATCGACGACTACCGGCGCGTGGCGCCTCCGGGCGTGGTGGACATCATCCACAGCCTCAGCCGGCGGCTGCGGGGGCGCCGCCTGCTGCACCTGAGCGGCGGCCGCTTCGGCGGCGGCGCCGCGGAGATCCTCCACACGCTGGTGCCGATGATGACCGACCTCGGCATCGACGCCTCGTGGGAGATCACCGGTGGCGATCCCGGCTTCTACACCACGGCAAGCGCCCTGCACGCGGCGCTGCAGGGCGAGGAGCGCGTGCTCACCGACGAGGCGCTCGATCATTTCCTCGAGATGAACCGCCTCAACGCCAAGAAGCTGCGTCTGGACGCCGACCTCGTGCTCGTGCACGACGTGCAGCCCGCCACCCTCGTGGAGCACCGCCCCGGCCAGGGCCGCTGGGTGTGGCGCTGCCACTTCGACGTCTCCAGCCCGCAGCGCCGCGCGTGGACCTTCTTCCGTCCCTTCGCCAACCAGTACGACGCCGCCATCTTCTCGCTGCCGCGCTTCGCGCGCCGCCTCAACGTGCCGCGCTACGTGATCCTGCCCTCGATCGATCCCCTCTCCGAGAAGAACCGCGAGCTGGGACCGCGCGAGGTGACGGTGATCATGCGCTCGCTCGGCATCGAGCAGGACCGGCCGCTCCTCGTGCAGATCGCGCCGCTGACGCCCGCCGAGGATCCGCTCGGCGTCGTCAACGCGTACCGCCTCGTCAAGAAGTACTACAACGTCCGCCTCGTGCTGGCGGGCACGAGCGGCAGCGAGCCCGAGAGCCTCGCCGTCCTCGCCGAGCTGCGCGAGGCCGCCCACCACGATCCCGACATCCTCATTCGCGAGCTGCCGCCCGACGCGCACGCGCAGATCAACGCGCTGCAGCGGGCGGCCACCATCGTGCTGCAGAAGTCGGTGCGCGAGAACTTCGGCCTCGGAGCGGCGGAAGCGATGTGGAAGGGCAAGCCGGTCATCGGCGGCTTCGCGGGCGGGTTGTCGCACCAGATCATCTACGACGTCACCGGCTACACCGTGCACTCCGTGGAGGGCGCCGCCTTTCGCCTCCGCCATCTGTTGAACAACCCCGAGCTCATCGCGCGCATGGGCGCCGCCGGCCGCGAGCACGTCCGCCGCTCCTTCCTCATCACCCGCCACCTCGTCGACTACATGGCCCTGCTCATTCATTTGACCAAATGACCGCGACGGCGGACCTCGCCATCGTGATGCTCACGTACAACAACGCGGAGACCGCCGGCCCCATCGCCGCCGCCGCCGCGCGCGGGGTCGCCGATCACCTTCCCGGCGTCACGGCCGCCCTCGTCAACTGCGATGCGGGCTCGTCCGACGGCACGCAGGCGGCGCTGGCGACGGCGGGCCTGCCCACGATCACCATCCACCACGAGGCGCCCGCGAGCGAGCGTGTGACCGTGCCCTTCCACGGCGTGCCCGGCCGCGACGCCGCCCTGCGCGCCGGCTTCGAGGCCGCCCATCGAATGGGCGCGCGCATCGCGGTGCTGCTGGAGGCGGACGTGGTGTCGACCCGGGCCGAGTGGATCCCGCGTCTGACGCGCCCCATCCTCGATGACAAGGCGGACTTCGTCGCCCCCGTGTACGCGCGCCATCGGTACGAGGGCACCATCACGCGGCTGCTGCTGAGTCCGCTCGTGCGCGCGCTGTACGGGCGGCGCCTGCACCATCCGCTGGGCGGTCAGCAGGCGCTCTCGGGCCGGCTCATCGAGCACCTGCTCCTGCATCCCAAGTGGGACTGGGCCGGACGCGACGCCAGCGACCTCTGGATCACGGGCACCGCCATCGCGGACGGCTTTTCGGTGTGGGAGACGTGGCTGGGGCCCTACGTGGTGAAGTCCGCCACGCGCACCGCCGATCTTCCCGCGATAATCGCGCAGACGCTTGGCGCCGCCTTCAGCGTGATGGAGCGTCACGGCGATCTCTGGCTCGAGGTGCGCGGGAGCGAGCCCGTGCCGTGCCTGGGCGAGCCGGCGCCCGCGCCCCCCGATGTGGTGACCGTCGACGTGGAGCGGATGCTCGACGCCTTCCATCGCGGCGCCACGGATCTGTCATCGATCTGGGAGCTCATTCTCGCCCCCGACACCCTCGGCAGTGTCCTGAGCCTCGATGTCTCCGACCTTCGGCGCTTCGTGTTCCCCGACGACCTGTGGGCACGCGTGGTGTACGACTTCGCGCTCGGCCATCATTACGGCGTCGTGCACCGCGATCACCTGCTGCGCTCGCTGGTGCCGATCTATCTCGGGCGCACGGCCGCCTTCGTGAGCGCGACGCAGGGCGCGCGCGCCGACGCCGCGGAGACGGCGCTGGAGGCCGTGGGCGAGGCGTTCGAGCGACAGAAGCCGTATCTCGTGGAACACTGGCGCTGATGGCCACGAAGAGCACGCCTCCCTCGCGCCCGCGC
>JBKKCN010000445.1:0-5230 GCA_046712525.1 Candidatus Rokuibacteriota bacterium | reverse complement strand
CCGTGGTCGCGCGCGCGCGGCGTGGCGACCGCACCGCGCTCCGCGTCGTCCGCGCGGCGCAGGATCATCTCGCCGCCCTCGCCGCCGGCGTCGCCGCCGACCTGAAGCTGCGCCCGCCCGTGCCCGTCGGTGGCGCGGGCAGCGTCATGCGCGACCCATGGTTCCGTGCCGGAGTCAAACGCGCGCTCGCGCGCCGCGGCGTGCGCGCGCGCTGGCACGCCCACACGGTGGAGCCCGTGGTGGCCGCGGCACGGCTGGCGGCGCGCTTGATTGGACTGACATGGGGACCTCGAAAGGCCCCCGGACCCCCGGGGCGCGGGGCGCGGGTGTGACCGTGGACGTGGTGGGGATTCCTGCTGATTTTTGCTATGGTGATCGCTCATGCCGCTGAAGCTGAAGCTGAGTCTGCTCATCACGTCGCTGCTGGCTCTGACGGTGATACTCGTCAGCACCTTCCTCCTTCGCCAGCAACAGAAGACACTCACCACCGAGATCACGAAGCGCGGCCTCACCATCGCCCAGAACCTCGCCGACGGCGCGAAGAACCCGGTGCTCACCGAGGACGAGCTGACGCTGAACCTGCTCGTGAAGGACGCGATGAAGGACGCCGACGTCGCCTACGTCGCCATCGTGGACGAAAACGGCAAGGTGCTCGCGCACTCCGATGTCGGCCTCGTGGGGCGCCCCCTCGAGCGCCCTGCCAACCTCAAGCCCCTCGCGAAGGGGATGCTGGTGCAGACCTACGAGATCGAGGACAGGGGCGATCTCATCGACTTCTCGGCCCCGCTCACCTTCCGCAACGTGACGGTGGGCGCCCTCTACCTCGGATTCAGCCAGGCGTCCATCGCCGCCGCCCTCCACAAGGCACGCAACAACGCCGTGCTCATCAGCCTCGCCATGGTCCTCATCGGCATCGGCGGCTCGGTGGCACTCGCCTCCTTCCTGTCCGCCCCCATCCTCAAGCTGATGGAGGGCACGCGCGCGATCGCCGCCGGCAACTTCGCCGTCTCCCTCGCCGTGCCCTCGCGCGACGAGATCGGCGACCTCACGCGAAGCTTCAACCAGATGGCGCAGAGCCTGCGCGAGAAGGACCTCATCAAGCGCGCCTTCACGCGCTACGTGGCGCGTGAGGTGGTGGACGAGATCCTCAAGGACCCCGAGAACCTCGTGCTCACCGGCGAGCGGCGCGACGTCACCGTGCTCTTCTGCGACATCCGCGGCTTCACCGCGACCTCCGAGAAGCTCACACCGGAAGAGGTGGTGACGCTGCTCAACACCTTCTACACCCTGATGATCGACACCACGTTCAAGGAGGACGGCACCCTCGACAAGTTCCTGGGCGACGGGGTGATGGCCGTCTTCGGGGCCCCGATCTACCATCAGGATCACAGCCTGCGCGCCATCCGCACCGCCCTCGCCATGCAGGCGGGCGTCCGCGACCTCAGCGCGCGGCGCGCCACCGAGGGCAAGCCGCCCATCGCGGTGGGCATCGGCGTCAACGCGGGCGACGCGGTGGCGGGCACCGTGGGCACCGAGGCGCGCATGGAATACACGGTGATCGGTGACAGCGTCAACCTGGCCTCGCGACTGGAGTCCCACAGCCAGGCAGGACAGATCCTCATCTCCGAGCAGACGTACAGGAAAGTCGAGGCCGCCGTGAAGGCGCGCGCGCTCGGCCCCGTCAAGGTGAAGGGCAAGGTAGAGGAGATCGAGGTGTACGAGGTGATCGGGATGCGCGCGGTATGACGACGATCGCGCGGACGCTCATCGTGGGCGCGGCCGCACTCTGGCTGGGCGCGTGCGTCACCGCCGGCTCCGCGCCGCACACGGCGCCGTCGGGACAGCCGCCCTCCGCGCGCGAGGCGGCGGCGCCCGTGCCGGAGACGTTCGAGTCCGACGACTTCTTCGTGACCATCGCGCGTACGGGCGACACACCTGCCGACATCGCGGGGCGGCTCCTGGGCGACCGCCGCAAGGCGTGGATGATCGAGGACTACAACCGCACCACCACCCTCACCACGGGGCAGGACGTCGTCGTCCCCAAGCGGCCCTGGAACCCCTCTGGAGTTGAATCGACCGGATACCAGCTGGTGCCAGTGCTCGCCTACCACGACATCGGCCCGGTGGCGAAGGGACGGCTGGTCATCAGCGTCAAGTCGTTCGAAGAGCAGATGCGCTACCTCAAGGAGCAGGGCTACCGCGTCATCAGCCTTTCGGAGTTCCACGAGTTCCTGTCCCTGCGCCGACAGGTGCCGCGGCGCTCCGTCGTCATCACCTTCGACGACGGCTACAAATCGTTCATGCAGTACGCCCATCCGTTGCTAAAGGAGGTCGGTTTCACGGCCCCCCTCTTCGTGTACACCGACTACGTGGGCGCGGGCCGCAACGCACTGAACTGGGACGACCTCACGAAGCTGGACGCGGGCGGGTTTCAGGTGGAAGGGCACAGCAAGACGCACAGCGACCTGCGGCGCCGCCCGGGGGAATCCGAGGCCGATCACGGCCGCCGCCTGCGCGCCGAGATGGAGGCGCCCCAGAAGCTCTTCGAGCAGCGGCTGGGCCGGCCGGCGCGCTTCCTCGCCTATCCCTACGGCGCGGCGGACGACGACGTGGTGCAGCGTACCCGCGAGTACGGCTTCGTGGGCGGCCTCACCGTTTTTCGCGAGGGTAACGCCTCCTTCGCGCCGCTCTTCCGGATCCGTCGCAGCCAGATCTACTCGGAGATGACGCTGGAAGACTTCGTGAAGAACCTGAACACCTTCGCCGCGGAGTCCATCAAGTGAGGGCGCGCCGTCTCCTCGCTCTCGCCGCCATGGTGGCGCTCGCAGGCTGCGCCACCGCGAGGGCGCCGGAGACGACCTCCGGCGCACCGCCCCCCAAGGGCACGGCGGCCATACGGCCGCCGGTGCCGCGCGCCGCTCTGGCGGCGCCGCACCGTGAAAGGGCGGAGAGGCTGCAGAACGAAGGCGCGCTGCGCGCCGCCCTCCACGAGTGGGAGATCGCCCTCACCATCGACCCCGGCGACACCGGGGTGGTGGACGTGAAGCGCCGGCTGCAGGCCCGCATCGAGCGCGAAGTGGCCGAGCGCGTCCATCAGGGACGCGCGGCGCTGGCACGCGAGGCGCACCTGGAGGCCCGCCGGCACTTCCTCGCCGCGCTCGCGCTCGATCCCCGCAACGCGACCGCCTTCGAGGCGCTGCGCAACGACGTGAAGGACGTCCGGTTCATCGCCCACACCGTGCGCAGCGGCGAGACGCTCGCCTCCATCGCCCAGCGCTACTACGGTGACCGGTCGCGCTCGGAGGTGATCTGGGAGATCAACCACCTTCCGCGCAACCCGCGTCTGGTGGTGGGCTCCTCGCTGCGCGTGCCGGAGATCCCGGGTGTGCCCTTCATGCTTGCCGGCTCCGCGCCCGCGGTCGCCTCCATTCCAGGCGCCCCCGAGGGGCCGCGCCCCTCGCTCCAGCCGCGCGATGAGAGCGCGCCCGAGGTCGATCCCCTGCTCGCGGAAGTGAAGGAGGCAGCGGAGAACAGGAATTACGGGGAAGCGCTCATCGGCGTGGACCGCCTCATGGCCAGCAATCCGCGTCACCCGGAGGGCGCTGATCTCAAGAAGTCCATCCTGTACTCGCTCGGCAAGAGCCAGCTCGAGCAGCAGAACTACCACGAATCGTTGAAGACGTTCACCCAGCTCGCGAAGCTCGCGCCCAACTACGAGGACTCGGCGGCGCTCCTGCGCCAGGCGCGGAGCCGCTCTGCCCAGCTGCACTACGCGGAGGGGTTGCGGTTCTATCGCGAAGAAAAACTGGAAGAGGCGATCACCGAGTGGAAGCTCGTGCTCGACCTCGACCCGCGGCACGCTTCCGCGCGCAAGAACATCGAGCAGGCGGAGACCATCCTCAAACGCCTCGAGCAACGCCGCAAGAAATAGTTCGGGCGATGAAAACGGCGCATCTGCGTCGTCGCCTCCTCGCTCCTCCCTGCGGCGTAGGCGGCCTACGCCTCAGTCGTCGGCTCGTCGGCGCCTAGCATCTGCACCGTTTTGATCGCCCTCTGCGTTTTGTCCGCCGCCCTTTCCCGCGCCGGACAGTTGGACTCGCCGGTGGCGGCGCATGAGGATCCATACGAGGGGGCCGGTGAGGGCGGCGGTGATTCCGGCGGCGGTGTTGAGCCAGCCTGCGGTGGCCATGGCGACGATGGCGAAGGCGGCGGGAGAGGCGACGACGAGCCACGCGCCGGGAGTACCGCCGGGGACGCGCCAGGGGCGGGGCATGTGCGGGGCCGTCGTGCGCAAGCGGAGAAAGGCGGTGAGCTCGACGAGTAGCGCGAGGGAGTAGAGCCAGATGTTGAGGACGATGAGCTCTTTGAAGGAGAAGGCGGCGAAGGCGGCATAGAGCGCGGACGAGATGAGGACGGCGGGCCACGGGGTGCCGAAGCGCGGATGCACGCCGGCGAGCCAACGGGGCATCATGCCGTCGCGCGCGAGCACGTACGGCAGGCGGGAGTTCGTCAGCAGCAACGCCAGGAAGAGGCCCGCGGTGCTGACGACGGCGCCCGCCGCCACGAGGTGGCCGAGCGCAGCACCGCCGATCGCCTCCGCGATGACGGGCAGCGTCCCCGTCGTCCACGAGGTCCACGGCATGGCGCCCGTGCCGAGCGCGGCGCCCACCGGCAGCACGTACGCGACGGCGATGAGCGGCAGCGCAAAGAACAGGGCACGACGGAAGGCGTGCTCGGGCGCGCGCGTCTCGCCCAGGATCGTGGACGGCGTATCCCATCCCGAGTAGTTCCACATCACCACCGCGAGCCCGACGCCCACGCCGGACAGCAGCGTCTGTCCCTCCGCCACCATCGGCTGCCATGGGCGCACGCTCATGGCGGGCACGGCCATCATCACGAGGACCGCGACGGGCACGAGGGCCAGCGCGGACAGCACGACGGCCGCTCGCCCCGTGGGACGCACGCCGATGAGGTTGAGGGCGGTGAGGACGACGATGAACGCCAGGGCGAGGAGCCAGCGCTCGAGGGAGGTGATGGCCGGCCACCAGAAGGCCACGTACTCGACGAAGAGCGCGGGGTACACGGCAACGTCCACGAAGCTGTCGATCCAGCTCCACCAGCCCACCTGGAATCCCCAGAAGGGCCCGAACGCGCGCGTCGTCCACGTCACGTAGCCGCCCTCGTCCGGCATGGCGGAGGCCAGCTCCGACATCGCGAGCGACACGGGCAG
>JBKKCN010000444.1:0-4228 GCA_046712525.1 Candidatus Rokuibacteriota bacterium | reverse complement strand
AGGACCATGTCGCCCACGAATCGGCCGCGCCCGGTGAGCAATCGCTCGTCTTCCACCCGGCGGACGGGGGCGCCGATCAGCGTCATCCGGCGCGGCCGCCCTTCCATATATATAGGTGCTGCGCCATCAGTACTCGCCCAGGCAGCGGTCGACCATCGCCGTGGCCGCCTGCCAGTCGTAGGACTTGAACATGCGCGCGTTCACGACGGGCTGGGACGCCGAGTAGAACATCTCGTACTGGAGCTGGCGGCCCGCGAACTCCGTGCCCACGAAATCCCAGATGAGCTTGAGCAGCTTGATGCGCTGGCGGGCGGTGGCCACCCCCGAGCGGTAGTAGCGCTCGGTGTCGGCGCGCGTGTCGGCGTTCGTGAAGTTCGCTTCGGAGGAGGGCACCGCCTGGAAGGCGCCGCCCGCCAGCTCGCGCACGGAGCGCATGAGGTCCACGATGAGCCGGCGCTGCAGGCTCATCCCCGCGTAGATGTACGAAGGTCCGGGGCGCGCGATCCCGTCGCGCACGAGCGGGAAACGGGCGGCGGCGTGGACGAGCGCATCGAACGTCGCGCACAGGGCCGCGATGTCGCCACCGAGCGTGGCCTGGATCGCTCCGTTCTTCTCGTTGCTGTGCAGCTCGACGAGCTTCATCGCGAGCCCCGCGGTGAACTCCAGCTTCACGCCGAAGCGCACGAGGGACTGGAAGTTCGCGAGCGTGTGCGAGGGCGTGTCGTGAAACTGTGCATTGACGAGCTCGACGTTGCGGTAGATGAACACCTGTTCCCACGGCACGAAGACGTCGTTGAGGACGACGGTGGCGTCCACCTCGTCGAAGCGCGACGAGAGCGGGTAGTCGTAGACGCTCGTGGCCATGGAGGCGAACGGCCGCCGCGGATACAGGCGGAGCCCTTCCGCATTGACGGGCATGACGATCGAGATCGCGTAGTCCTCGTCGCCCTCCACCAGCGGCGTGATGTAGCTCAGGAAGAGCCAGTCCGCCAGCACGGCTGCGGTCGCGATCGACTGCGCGCCGCGCACGATGATGCCGCCCTCCACCTCGCGCACGACACCCGGATAGAGGAACGGCTCCGGCTGCTTGTGGGCGGGCTGCGAGCGGTCCACCTGCGGCGGCACGATCGCGTACGTGACGTACAGGTCTTCCGCGCGCGCCTTCTCGTAGAAGCGGACGACGTGGTCGCCGAAGCGCTCCCCCCCGCGCGCGAAGAGAGCGCGCGCGCTCGCGAAGGCGGTGAGCACGCAGGCGACGTGATCCGGCGTGCGGCCCATGAGCCCGTAGGAGGCCTCGGCCCAGAAGCGGTGGACGCGCCGGCGCGCCTCCAGATCGTCCGCGGAGCGCGGCACGAGCCACATGGCCGCGTAGCGCTCGCCCGTCGCCGCATCGAGGTACGAGGTGACGTCGAGCGCGTCCGTGGACCGCGCCCGGTCGTACGTGTCGGCGATACGACGGATGGGCTCGGCGAACGCGGGGTGCTTCGTTACATCGTCGACACGCTCACCGTCGAGAAAAACCGAGCGCCCGTCACGCAGTCCCGCCACATACGCGTCCCCACTTCTCATCGGCGCGCCCACGTTGCCACAGGCGGCGCGTAATGACAAATTGCCGCCGCGATGCTACCGTCTCGCAACTTCAGCCTCCGGAGGGGAACCCGATCGAGCTCAGCCGTCCGCCTCTTGCCATCGTCCTCGTCGCCGTCCTCGTGATTGCCCTCGGTGAGACCGGCGGCGCCGCCATGTCGCAGCTCCGGCCCTCGATCGACCGCTACGCCGCGGCGCGCGTCAAGGCCAACCCGGAGGCGCACGGGCTCTCGGGCGCAGCAGAGTACGACGACGAGGTGCGCGGCCGCGCCGTGTACAGCGCGGAAGCGGGACTGTCCTTCTTCCACACGCATGCCGAAGGGCTCGGCCTCATCCTGTTCTTCACGAGCACGCTGGTGGCAAGCGTGGTGGCTTCTCGCAGGGTGCGCGCCGCCCTCTACCTCCTCCTCACCGCGGGCAGCCTTTTCCCGCTCGGCTACCTCGTGTACGGCGCCGCCGTCCTCGAGCTCGGGCGTGAGGCCGGCATCGAGCTCGCCGAGGCCTGGGTCCTGATGCCGCTCGGCAGCGCCGCCATCGCCGGATTGGTCGGGCTCGCCGTGTGTCTGGCGGCGCGGGTGCGAGCGGCCGCTCGATGAGCGAGGCGCCCACCTGGCGACTGCCGCCCCTCTCCGTCCTGCTCGTCGCCGTCGTGCTCATCGTGTGCGCCGAAGTAGGAGGCGCGTCGATGTCGCGTTTCAAGATCGACCTCACCCGCTGGGCGCGCGGCACCATGCTCGCTCATCCGGCCACCCACGGCCTCGTGGGCGTGCGCGACGTCGACGAGCGCATCCTCGACGAAGCGCTCGTGAAGTTCGACGCCGGCCTGCGGCTCTTCCACATGCACGCGGAGGGCATGGGCCTCGTCATCATCGCCACCACCACGGTGGCGGCCACGCTGGTGCGTACGGCGCCCGCCCGGCCCGTGATTATCACCCTTCTCACCGTGGGCGGAGCGGGCTATCCTCTCGGCTACCTGCTGTGGGCCGTACTCATCCCGTATGCCGGGCTGGAGAGAGGAAAGGCGATCGCGGAGTGGCTCTTCTGGATCCCGTTCGGCGGCGCCACCATCGTGGCGCTGTGGTGGCTGGCCGCCGTCGTCACCCTCAGGCTCGTCCGCCGATGATTCCACGGGTCGCGCTCGCCGTACTCCTGGCGCTGGCCACGCCCGCGCTCGCTCACCACGTGGGCGCCTACACGCCGCGCGACAACGAGATCACGATCAACTTCAAGCAGATCAAGTTCTCGCTGCAGGCCGGGAAGTTCGACGTGGCCATGCGCCTCTTCAACGAGGGGGCGCTCAGGGAGGCCATGCGTGAGAAGGCGGCAATCCTGCCCGCCGAGCTGGAAAGCGGGACCCGCGCCGCCCTGCAGGCGAAAGACGGCGTGGAAGTCGAGCGCCGCCTCATGATCTTCTTCGCCGCCCTCGCGCGCGAGCTGGCGCTCGAAGCGGACCGGCAGCTCGGGGCCGCCACGCTCTCGCGCGAGGCGCGCGCGACGATGGGCCAGCGCTTCCTGGAAGCGATGTGGCGCTACTACAACCTCGTGGACTTCGCCGTGTCCTCGCGGGACAACAAGAGCTCGACGGCCATTCGCCTCGCTTTCGACGAGGCGGAGGGCTATGTGAAGACCACCTCGGCCGCCGAGGCCGACAAGCTGCGCGAGCCGCTGCGGCGGATCGCCCAGGTCCTCTCGACCCTGATCGACACCTCGTCAGCACTCCCAAGGAGGGACTCATGAAACGTCTCACGTGGCTCATTCTGTTCCTGGCGGTCGCCGTCAGCGCGGTGTGGGTGGCCGCGCCCGCAATGTCGCAATCCAAGGTCGTGAAGATCGGCGATCTCGGCTCCAAGGTCGGCGTCTTCGAGGGCTACGGCAAGTACCAGACGATGATGATGCAGATGGCCGTCGACGAGCTGAACGCCAAGGGCGGCGTGCTCGGCCACAAGATCGAGATGATCTCCGAGGACGACGAGACGAAGCCCGCCCCCGCCGTGCGCAAGGCGGAGAAGCTCATCCTCCAGGACGACGTCAAGCTGATCGTGGGCGCCGTCTCCTCGGGCGCCACGCTGGCGGTGATGGACGTCACCAAGAAGCACAAGACGATCCACTGGAACTCGGTCTCGTGCGCGGAGTTCATGCGCACCACGAAGTTCCACAAGTATTACTTCTCGAACCAGCCCGACTCCCGCATGCAGGCGAACGGCCTCGCCAAGTACATGCTCGATAAGATGGGCAAGAAGGTCTACATCTTCTACACCGACTACGCGATGGGCCAGTCGGACGGCCGCCAGTTCAAGACGGCGCTCGAGAAGCTGGGCGGCGAGGTCGTCGGCGTGGCGGGCGCGCCCATCGACACGAAGGACTTCAGCCCCTGGTTCGGCGCCATCAACCAGTCGAACCCCGACGTGCTCTTCCTCGCCTTCGCGGGGGCGGACTCGCTGCGCCTCATGACGCAGCTGCACTCGTTCGGGATGACGAAGAAGTACAAGCTGGCAGGCATCGACTGCTTCTTGCTGCAACAGGATCTGCAGGCGATCGCGGAGCCGATGGAGGGCTTCGTGCAGCTCGCCCACTACTCCGCGTACAACCCGGACAAGAACATGCAGGCGTTCAACGCCAAGTTCAAGAAGCGCTACAACGT
>JBKKCN010000443.1:0-6391 GCA_046712525.1 Candidatus Rokuibacteriota bacterium | reverse complement strand
TGCTCAAGAAGATCGGCGCCGCCGTCGACATCCAGGCCATGGACTGGTCCACCATGGTGGCGCGCCGGGCCAAGAAGGAGCCCCCGGCCCAGGGCGGCTGGAACATCTTCCACACCTGGACCACCGCGTTCGACATCGTCAATCCCGCCGTCAACGCCTTCATCAACAGCTCGGGGGACAAGGCCTGGTTCGGCTGGCCCTCCAGCGAGGCGATGGAGAAGCTCCGGACAGACTGGGTGCGCGAGCCCGACGCCGCCAAGCAGAAGAAGCTTGCCGAGCAGATCCAGCTCCTCGCCTACGACGAGGTGCCGCACGTGTCGTGGGGGCAGTTCATCGCGCCGAGCGCGTTCCGCAAGAACGTGCAGGGCGTGCTCCAGTTCGGCGCCACCATCCTGTGGAACATCCAGGTGTAGGTGACGCACGACGGCGGTGATCGCGGAAGGCTGATCGGCTGACGTGCTCACGCTGATCCTCAAGCGGGTCGCGGCCACCATCCCAGTCATGGGGGTGGTGGCCCTGACCCTCTTCGCCCTCCTCCACCTCACGCCCGGCGATCCTGCGCAGATCATCGCCGGCGACTATGCCACGCCACAGGATATTGCCAAGATCCGCTCCGCGCTGGGGCTCGACAAGCCGCTGCTGACCCAGGCGGGCATCTGGCTCGGCCAGGTGCTGCGCGGCGACCTGGGCGCGTCGATTTACTCCGGGCTGCCGGTGACCACGCTCATCGCCCAGCGCGCGGGACCAACCGTCGCCCTCACGCTCCTGGCCATGCTGATCTCCGTGGCGCTCGCGGTGCCGCTGGGAGTGCTTGCGGCCTGGCGTCAGGGCTCGTGGATCGACCGCGTGATCATGATCTTCTCCGTGTCGGGCTTTTCCATGCCGGTGTTCTGGCTCGGTTTCCTCCTGGTGTGGGTGTTCTCCATCTGGCTCGGCGTCCTGCCGGTCCAGGGTTATCAGCCCCTGGCCGAGGGCCCCTGGCAGTTCCTGCGTCACCTGATCCTGCCGGCGGCAACCCTGTCGCTGATCTACATGGCGTTGATCTCGCGCATGACGCGCGCCAGCATGCTGGGGGTGCTCGGGGAAGACTACGTGCGCACCGCCTTCGCCAAGGGCCTGCCGCCACGGCGCGTCCTCCTGGGCCATGCCCTCAAGGCGGCCTCGCTGCCGGTGGTGACCATCATCGGGGTGGGCTTCGCCCTCCTCATCGGCGGAGCGGTCGTGACGGAGAGCGTCTTCGCCCTGCCCGGCATCGGACGGCTCACCGTCGACGCCATCGTCCGGCGGGACTACCCGGTGATCCAGGGCGTGATCCTCATCATCTCGGGCGTGTACGTGCTCCTGAATCTGGTCATCGACATCCTCTATGTCTTCCTCGACCCCCGCATCCGCTACTGAGCGCGCGGCAGGCGGCGCGGCCCCGGTCGCCGCGGCGACCGCGCCGCTGCCCGGTGCCACCCGGCGGGGCTTCCTCCGCCGCCAACCCATCATGGTCGTGGGGCTCGCCTGCCTGGGGCTCATTCTCGCGACGGGCCTCGCCGCGCCATACCTCGGCACGATCGACCCCACGAGCCTTCGTCCGATCACCCGACTTCGCGAGCCCGCGCCTGAGTTCTGGTTCGGCACCGACCAATATGGCCGCGACATCTACTCGCGCACGCTCTACGGTGGACGTATCTCCCTCCTCGTGGGCGTGACGGTAGGCCTCGCGAGCCTGGCGCTCGGCATCCCGATCGGCCTCATCACCGGCTATTACCGGCGCCTCGACACGATCGTGATGCGCGTGATGGACGGCCTCATGGCCATTCCCGCCATCCTCCTGGCCCTCGCCCTCATGGCGCTCCTCAAGGCGAGCGTGCGCAACGTGATCATCGCGCTGGTGTTGCCCGAGATTCCGCGCGTGGTCCGCGTGGTGCGCGCCTCCGTGTTGAGCCTGCGTGAGCAGACCATGGTGGAGGGCGCGCGCGCCCTCGGCGCCCAGACGCCGCGCATCCTGCGGCTCTACATCCTGCCCGCCCTGGTCGCGCCGCTCATCGTGCAGGGCACCTACATCTGCGCCTCGGCCATGCTGTTCGAGGCGTATCTATCCTTCCTCGGCGCGGGCACGCCGCCCGATATCCCGTCGTGGGGCAACATCATGGCCGAGGGGCGCGCCTACGTGCAGCGCGCGTTCTGGATCATCCTCTTCCCCGGCGCCTTCCTGGCGATGACGGTCCTCGCCGTCAATCTCGTCGGCGACGGGCTGAGGGACCTGCTCAAGGTCAAGTAAGACCAAGCTCGCGCACTGTGCCACACCTTGGTCACGCACCTGAGGTGATATCGTGCAGCGCCTCGCCGTGTATCACGGCACGGGAACGAAGGCGTGCCCTCACATCCGCGTACATGCAGGGGCGACGGCGCTCGGACGGGCTCGTTCGTCGTGCTATACAGAACTACGCAGCCGGATATCGCAGTTCAAGAGAGATAGAGTTCGGCGGACAAGAGGGTGCGCAGAGAAACTTGACCGCCGTATAGACACGCGTCTAGACTCACACCATGAAACGTGCTCGCGCGAAGCTATTCCAGAACGGTGGCAGTCAGGCCGTCCGACTCCCAAAGGAGTGCCGGTTCGACGCACAGGGTGAGGTCCTGGTCCGCCGTGAGGGTCGTCGCGTCATCCTCGAGGCGGCGGATGAGTGGTCGGACAAGTTCCGCGCTTGCCTGGGTGCATGGCCTGGAAAGATCCCCCGTCCGAAGCAGCAGCGGCCAAGGCCGGGTGGCGGCGCGTCTGCTCGAACTCCGGCCCTCCGATCTCTGCGTCAGCTCGATTACCCTTGCGGAACTTCGTTACGGAGCTGAAGCACGCCGATCGCGGAAACTTCACGGTCTAATCAGCACGTTCGCGGAGGCCGTCGAGGTGTTGTCCTTCGATCAGTCTGCTGCTGGTCGATTTGCCGTGGTCGCAGCCGCGTTGGCCCGCCGTGGAGAGCCGATCGGCACGTTTGACACCCTCATCGCGGCTCATGCGCTGTCTCTGAGGCTGACGTTCGTCACCAACAACATGCAGCACTTCACACGTGTCCCGGGGCTGTCGACTGAGAATTGGGTGTGATTCGATGCGCCGCCGAACAGCAGGCTGGAGCGGACCGGCGGCGCCGGCCGCTCAGCCTGGTCGTTAGACAGACAGCAAGGGAGAGCCGTTCGTGCGTCGATTGCCCTGGGCGATCGTAGCGAGAGTAACCGTGACGGCTGTCATAGTCGCCCTGTTTCCTGTGGTCGCCGCCGCGCTGCAGCACTCGACCAAGATCCATCGGATTGGTGTCTTGGCCACAAGTCTCCCCGAGGGGTTGCGCGAAAGCATGCGCGAGCTGGGGTATATCGAAGGGCAGAACGTTGTCCTCGAAATTCGAGAGACGCAGGGAAGCGCTCAGCGGGTCGACGACCTCGCACGTGACCTGGCGCGTGTGAAGGTAGATGTGATCGTCGCAACCAATCCAGCTGCCGTTTTCGCCGCCAAGCGGGCGACCGCGACGATCCCTATCGTCATGGTGAACACTCCTGACCCCGTTCCATTGGGTCTGGTCGCCAGCCTGGCGCGTCCGGGTGGCAACATCACGGGCACCACTTCCCTGAGTGTCGAGCTTAGTCTGAAGCAGCTCGAACTCCTCAAGGAGGCGGTCCCGCAAGCTTCGCGGATTGCGGTCGTGTGGAATCCCGACAACCCGTGGCATCCGATTACTATCAAAGGTCTGCAGGAAGGCAGCCGATCACTCGACGTACACGTCCAGCCCCTGCGGGTACGAGGCCCCCAGGAGTTCGACAACGCGTTCCAAGCGATGATCAGGGAACGGGCCGCAGCCGTGCTGATTCTCGCGGACCCGATGACTTATTTTCACCGTAAGCGGCTGGCGGACCTCGCGGTCAAACACCGCCTGCCACTGATGGGCAGCCTGAGGGAATACGCGGAGGCTGGCAGCCTGATGTCCTACTGGGCCGATGGACCGGAGCTCTTCCGAAGGGTGGCCAGCTATGTCGATCGCATTCTCAAAGGCGCGCGGCCCGGCGACCTACCCGTCGAACAGCCGACCAAATACGAGTTGGTGGTCAACCTCAAGACCGCGAAGACGCTCGCAGTCACGATCCCGCCGGCGCTCTTGCTGCGGGCGACTGTCATCGAGTGAGTGCGGCGGCTTCGCTGCGGGTGTCTAACTTCGCAGTGGACCCGACCGCCGGCTCGCATGCGCTCGCCGCGGCGGGTCACCGCGGCCGTTAGACGCATCTAGGATATTTGAAGACGTTGGCCCAGCATAGCGAGTGGCGCGGTCACGACTCCCGCGCTGAACCCCGTCGCGCCGCCGTGGCCGCCGCGTCGATCCGCCCGTCGCGCACTACGCAGCCGTAGTCACGCTCGGCGCCGGCGGCAGTGATGTAGCCGGCGTCGAGATCGCGCTGCACGTCGTCCACCGGGCGCTCGCGTGGATCGCCGTGGCCGGAGCCGCCCGCGAGCTGGACTTCGAGAATTTCGTCCGGGGTGCAGAGCGTGACGAGTCCGCCAATGCCCCAGTCCTTGATGAGGGCGCCCTCGGGCGTCAGCGTCACGCCGCGCGTGGGCCCGCCGGGGCCGCCGCCGAAGAGTCCCGACGTCCGCGTGAGGACGCCGTCGGGGTGCAGCCCGGCGAGCACGGGCCGGCCGTCGTCGATGAGCTTGCGCACGCGCACCACCTGGCCGAGGCCGCCGCGATGAAGCCCGGGGCCTCCCGTGTCCGCCACGTAGTTCTTCTCGAGCACGAGCACGGGCGCGCGCGTTTCGAACAGCTCGACGGACGTGTTGCCTGCGCTCGTGGGCCAGAGCAGTCCCGATTTGCCGTCGGAGTGGGCGGAGCCGCCCTGCCCGCCGCCCTGGAAGAGATGATCGTTGTACGTGCGCCCGTCGGGGCCGACGCCGTAGAAGGTCACGGAGGCGGGCAGCCCGGTGAACGCCTGCACCTGCGCAGGGACGGCGGCGCTGAGCGCCTTGAAGATGTTGGGCGCGATGTACCAGCCCGTCCGCACGCGCGTGTTCACCGCCATGGGCTTGGTGCAGTTGAGGATGCTGCCCTCGGGCGCCGCCACGCGGAAGGGCCGGTAGGAACCGGCGTTGCTCGGCACCGCGGGCGACAGGATGCACTTGAGCGGATAGACCGTGTGAGCGGCGGTGTAGCCGAACGTGCAGTTGGAGCCGCCGCGCAGCACTTGCGGCGGGCCGTCGAGGTCCACCGCGATCTCGTCGCCCTTCACGGAGATCGAAATCGTGTAACGCTGCGGCGTGCCCATGCCGTCGTTCCAGATCTCGCTCTCGTAGGTGCCGTCGGGGACGCGCCGGATGGCCTCGCGCATCGCCGCTTCCGAGCGATTCTGGATCACGGTGGCCAGCGCCTCGAGGTCGTCGAGACCGTACTCCGCCATGAAGTCGAGCAGCCGCTGGGCGCCGGAGGCGTTGGCCGACACCATGGCGTGGAAGTCGCCTACCACCTGCTCGCTCTTGCGCACGTTCTCCACGAGCAGGGTCATGAGGTCCTCGTTCAGCACGCCCGCGCGGTACAGCTTCATGGGCGGGATCTGCAACCCTTCCTCGTAGATCTCGCGGGCGGCGAGGCTGTCCTTGGTGCCGCCGATGTCGCTCACGTGGCCGATGGTGCCCACGATCGCGACGACCTTGCCGTCGCGGAACACCGGCGTCACGATGGCCACGTCGAAGAGGTGGCCGGCGCAGATCCACGGATCATTGGTGGTCAGCACATCGCCCGGCTTCAGCGTCTCCACCGGGAACTTGGCGAGGATCGCCTTCACCGCGAGCGGGAGCGTCAGGTTGAAGACGGGCATCGCGCGCGGGGAATGCGCCAGCGAGTTGCCGCGCGCATCCAGCAGCTCGCACGCGAAGTCCTGCGCCTCGCCGATGATGAGCGAGAACGCCGTGCGCCACACGGTGAGCCAGCATTCCTCCACGATGTTGATGAGCCGGCTCCACATGATCTCGAGCCCGATGGGATCGCCTTCGATCCGGGCCACCGCGCGCGTGACGTCCATCCCGGCGGGCACCACGCGCTCCAGCGACGTGGAGCGGCTCACCGTGATCCGCAGATTGAGCCCCGCGTCCACTTCGACGGTATCGCCGGGAGGGACCACCGTGGTCGATTCACGCTCCTCCACGATGGCCGGCCCCTCGATGCGCGTGCCCGGACGGAGCGCGTAGCGGTCGTAGACGGGCGTGTCCACGAAGCCGCCGTCCCCGAAGTAGGCGGGACGGCTGCCCTTGCGCGCGGCACCGCTCGTGTCCGTACCTTCTTGCTGCTCGATCTCGATGGACGGCGCCGGGCCCGAGCAGAGCACGCGCCAGTTGATGACCTGGATGACGGTGCCCGTATAGACATGC
>JBKKCN010000442.1:0-4006 GCA_046712525.1 Candidatus Rokuibacteriota bacterium | reverse complement strand
ATGGACAGGCGACGATGCGCGAGTCCCACGGGGCCGTCGATCCACAGTCCTTAGCCGTCGGGACCGCGGTGACGGATGACGTCGCGCATGCGCTTGAGGCGCGTCTCGTCCACTGCGATGGTCCCGTCCAGTCGCACGATGCCCGCGATGCCGCACATACCCTCAGCCTCCCGTCGTCTGCAGCGTGAGGAGCCGGTGGACGCCCGCGGGCTCGCGGCGCGCGCTCACAGGCCAGAAGCTCTCGTCGTCGAAGCGGACGCCGTCCTGCATGGCGTCGAACCACACACCCTCCACCCTGCCGTCGTCGCCGAGCGCTTCCACCTCGGGCGCGGGCGCGTCGCTGTGCTCGACGGGCCACAGCAGCGTGAGCACGCGCAGGGGCAGGCGCGTCACCGTGTTAAAGCGCAGGAGCGGTGCGGGCCGGCGGCGGCCGTAGTCGGGCGCCACCCAGCCCTCGATCAGCTCCGTGACCAGCGGTGCCGTCGCGAACGCGCGCAGCAGGAGGCCGGAGCCGCCCGCGCCGTAGGCGCGCGTCCACCGCGAGCCCTCCACGTCGACGCGCAGCGGGGCGAACTGGAAGCCGATGTCGATGCGGTGCTCGGTGGCGCCGAGCAGGTCGTCGACGATGAGCCAGTAGCGCGGCTTGAGGAAGAGCACGCGCCGCCGATGCGTCACGGGATCGGCGAGCCGGCCGTACGCGTCGGAGACGGCGTCGATGAGATCGGCGGCGTCGGTGCTCACCCACCGCTGCACGCGCGCGGCGGGACGCTGCTTCCAGCGAAAGGCGCCCGCCGTCACCGCCTGCGACTGGCCGTCGACGCTGACGGTGCTGTGCGCGGCGGTGGAGCGAAAGTACTCGCGCCAGACGGGGTCCGCCGTGTAGCCGGACATTCCGGGGTCGACGAGGTAGGGCTCGCCGAAGACGGCGCATTGCACGCTGAGCAGATCGGCGTGGCCGTGGCCTCCGCTCACCGGGCAGCCGAGCGGACCCGCGTCCACGATGAGCTGGTGCGCGCGCGCCTGCCAGCTCGCCCGCATGACGGCGTAGCCTCCCTGCGCGAAGAGGCGCGAGGCGGGGACCGCCGGCGGCGCCGGCCGCAGCGCGCCGAAGGCGCGCGCTCCCGCATCGCCCAGCATCCACACCGTCTCCGGCGCCACGCCGCCCGCCGCCCACGCGTAGTCGGCGCGGTGGAACACGGCGGCCGCCGTGGAGAACACGGCGCGGTAATCGTCGGGGGCGCGCGTGCCGAGCGGCAACAGCCAGCCACCGTCGGCGTCGCCGATGGCGGGCATGGAGCCGTCGGGCCGCCGGAGCGCGAGCAGCACATCCACCATGCGCTGCACGCGGTGGCTGACCTCGGGCGCCACCGTCACCCCTGCGCGCGCGGCGAGGACGAGGAAGTGCAGGTAGATCTCGACGGTGTAGCGCTGGTAGCACGTCGACTGCTCGAAATACACGCCGTCGCCGTGCACCTGGCGTCCGCTCTCGTCGACGAGGATGCGCGCTCCGAGCGTGCGCCAGCGGCGGGCGCGCGGCAGCCCGGGAAAGACGACGCCCGCGTAGAAGAGGCCGAGCGCCTCCCCCGTGAGGTGCGTGTTGGGCGAGAAGTAATACGACAGGTACTTCTCGACGTACACGGCATGCGCGCGCATCGCGGTCATGATGGAGCCGAAGAGGGCGGGCGTGAGGAGTGCTGCGTGGCGGAAGAGCACCAGCGCCCATGTCCACGACATGAGGCGCAGCGCCACCTCGAGGCTGCTCGCCCAGTTGATGCCGAGGCCTCGGGGATTGGCGCGCATCCAGTCGGTCACCGCGTCGAGGAACGCGCGCGTGTAGCGCTCGTCACCGGTGAGCTGGTACGCCTGCCCGAGGCGGACGAGCCACTGGTGACGGTTGAGCTCCCAGACCACCTTGTGATCGCCCACGGACTCGGCGTCGAGGTGGTCGAGCCGCGTCCAGTGCACGACGGGCGCGCGCCGGCCCGCCACGGGATCGGTGTGCCAGTCGATGGGATCACCAAACGAGAGGTCGCGGTAGCCCAGGAGGTCGAAGCGCTTATCGAGCAGTCGCTCGGCGGTATCCACCGTCTCCGCGGCGGTGGCCGGCGTCACCGAGGTTACGGCCGCACCTGCCGGCCCCGGGAAGAATCCCTCACCCACCGACCGCCGGAACGTCGCGAGCGGAACCCTGTCGCGCCCGCGGGCCGGGAAGGTCGTGCCGCGCGCGTCGGCGACACGGTCGATCCGCTTGTCGAGGGCCTGGCGGCTGCGGATGGTCAGCTCCGCCACGCCCATCTCGAAGAGCCGCGTGAGGCGGCTCATTGGACTGCCTTGATGGGGGCCCCGACATGGCCCCCATACCCCCCAACGCTCGGTAGCGCCCCGGCAAAGCCGGGGCGCTCCTCGGGGCGCTCCTCGGGGTTCAATGAGCGGCTGATGACTGTGTGCTCAGTACGGGCGAAACTCATTCGTCTTCATGCCCCAGGCGTCGCCGGCGAGCACGCGGCGGGCGCCCGTGTAGCCGTCCATCAGCATGGCGAGGTCCATGCGGTCCACGGGGTTGCCGATGCGCACGAAGTGCCGGCGGTCGGTGCCGGGCACGTTGTAGCCGCCGTAGGCGGAGTGCACGTAGCGGTAATGCTTGAGGGCGAGCCCGAAGGTGTCCTCCGTGATGTTCGTCCCCCGCTTGCCCTTGGGGAACGAGAAGTGCTCCGGCACCTGTCCCGACACCTCACCGATGAGCCGGCGGCTCTCCGCGAGCACGCGGTCGGCCTGCGTGGCGTCGAGGGTGCCGAAGTCTTCGTGATGGACGCCGTGCGAGCCGATGAGGAAGCCCTCCGACGTCAGCCGCCGCACGTCGGCGGCGGTCATGGGGCGGGCCTCGGTGAAGCCGCGCTGGGTATCGTGCGCGAAGGGGCTGCCGTCCAGCACGTGCCCGATCGAGATGAAGAAGCACGCGGGGATCTGGAAGTACCGCAGGTACTCGATCGCCCACGCGTTGTCGCGGTAGCCGTCGTCGAAGGTGAGGGCCGAGGCCACCTCGTCGTTCTTGCCCGAGCGCAGCCGCTCCACCGCCTCGTCGAGGGAGAGCACCGGGTGATGCCGGCGCAGGAAGTCCACCTGCTCCACGAAGTCCTCGAGCGGCACGCACATGTGGTTGAGGGGCCGGTTGGCGACGAGGTGGTAGTAGAGGACGGCGATGGGCGCGCGCCCCGCACGCGCGAGGCGCCGGCGGGTCGCCGCCAGCTTCGGCAACATGAGGCCGTACTGCAGGAGCAGGCGCGCCTGGTGGAGCGCGGAGCGGCCCGCGCGCACGCGCGTGGCGCCCGTCAGCCGTTCGATGTCGCGCGCGCCATCGGGGGGAGAGTCGCTCGGCCGCAGCGCGGGCAGCGGCAGGCCGGCGCCGAAGGAGGCGGCCGCGCGGCGCACGGCATCGAGGCACAGCTGGGCGGTGCCGAGCTCCGCCTTGATCTTGACGGTGGCGTCGGAATCCTGCTCCTCGATCGCGAACGTCCGCTCGCCGAGCACCGCGGCCTGCCGCGCGCCTGGTCCCGCGTGCTCGATGGTGAGAGTGATCTCGTCCGCGTGCCGGCGCGCGCGCAGGGCGAGCGTGCCGTACGAGAAACACAGATTGTCCGGGGCCCCGCCCGCCACCACCACGCCAAGGTGCGCCCGCAACGAGCCCACGATGGCGGCGGCGTGCGCGTCGTCGACGCGGTCGACGGTGTGCACGGCCACTCCCGTCTCGCGCTCGAACGCCGCGTAATCATCCGCGCGCAGGGGGGGATGCAGGCGCTCGTACAGTGCGAGGGCGAGCGCATTGACTCGCTCGCGCGCGCTCGGGCTCGCCGCCTGCGCGCGGCTGACCACGATCCCGCGCACGGAGAGAGCGCGCTCCCTGCACAGGCGCCTGAGGAGCGTGCGATGCACCTGGCGAAGCGGTCCCGCGGTGAAGATCACTACGCTGAGGCGGTCGGCGTCACGACTCATCGAGCTCTCCCGTCGC
>JBKKCN010000441.1:0-5391 GCA_046712525.1 Candidatus Rokuibacteriota bacterium | reverse complement strand
TGGTAGCGCTGGTAGGCTGCCGCCACGCCTCGCGGATCCCGAAGCGGCATACCCAGCCCTACCACCAGCAGCATGACGTAGGCGATGGTGAGCAGGTGAATGGTGGCGAGCCGGCTCACGCTACGCGGGCGCGGGCGGCAGGTCGCGCCCGCAGAACCGGCACACGCGCGCCTCCGCCTTGATCGTCTCGGCGCAGAAGGGACACGCGCGCGTGGCGCCGGGAGTCTCCGGCGCCCCGGCTGTCCGCGGCCGGTACTGGGCGGTCTGATGCTGCTCGATGAGCTGCTTGATCCGAACGGCGTCGCCTTTGCTGTGGCCGTGGCAGCGGATCGGCTCGGAGCCGCCGCTCGTCTCGATGATGACGTCTGCGAAGATGAGATTGGTGTCGATCTTCACGGAAGCCACGTGCGCGATGTGGATCGACTCCTCACGCTTGCCCACCCACTGAGGCTTGTGCTGGACCACGCTCGTCCCCGTGATGGCGACCTGGGTGGGGAAAATGTGGTTGCCGCGCGTCCACCGGCTCGCGCGCAGGACGTCGCCCGTCATGAACGGCCGGTTCTTGCGGCCGATGACGAGCGCGAGGAGGACGACGATGACGATCGCCGCCGCCAGCGCATAGTAGAGCCATGTCGTCCAGTCCTGCGCGGTGACGGTCACGGAGCCTCCCCGGTCGACGGTGGACGAGGCGATTGTCCCGGCAAAGCGCGAGAGTGTCAAACAGCGGGCACGCGGCGTGCATCCACCGCGGGCATGCTTACGGTGGCCGTCCTGAGCTGTGACGAGCCGAGCGTCATTCTGTGCAACCGGTTGCGACGTGCCGGGCTGCGGACGTCGGGAGTGTACCTGCAAGATCTGCGGTCGGGCGCGGTGAATCTCGAAGAGTTCATCGCCAGCGAGCAGCCCGATCTCATCGTCTACGATCTGGGCCCGCCGCTACACCAGAGCGTGAAGGTCCTGGCGTACGTGCGCGCGCTGCCCGGGATGGACCGGGTACCGTTCATTCTCACGCGCCACCAGTCGATGCCGCTTCCGCCCCTCGACATGCCGAATGTGGCCGGACTGCTCACGCGCCCGTACGATTTTGCGGCGGCCCGCCTCGTCGTGCACTCGGCCCTGCACCTCGGCTTCGACAACGCGGCCTGACGCCAGCTCGGCGTCGGCGTGCGGTAGGATGGCGCATGGCCGACATCCCTCCCTGGCACATCGTGGGCGACTGGTTCGACAACTGCAGCTGCGCGATCCCGTGTCCCTGCACGTTCGCGCAGCCTCCCGACAATGGGTACTGCGAGTCGGTCCTCTTCTGGCATATCCGTCGCGGCCACTACGGCGACGTCTCTCTCGACGGCCTGAGCTTCCTCCGCGTCGGCAAATGGGAAGGCGACCTGTGGGCGGGCCGGGTCAAAGGCGCGGCCGGCATCTTCATCGACGAGCGCGCGGATGCGCGACAGGCGGACGCGCTGCCGATGATCTTCAGCGGGCGCGCGGGAGGATTTCCGGCGCAGGTGGCGGCGCTCTTCACCGAAGGCCGGCAGGTCATCGGCGTGGAGCGGGCGCGCATCACGTTCGAGATCGCACCCGACCGCGCGCACTGGGGCGCGGAGATCGTGGGCAAGGTCAAGGCGTGGGCGAACGCCCTGACGGGGCCCACGAGCGTGCCAGGCACCTATCCGCAGCTCATCAACCCACCAGGGTCCGAGACCGGCCCCGGCCAGGTCGTGACGTGGGGGAAGTCGACGGCCTGCACTGTCGACGCCTTCGGTTACAAATGGACGTGGACAGCCGCGAATTCCAGCAAGCACATTCCGTTCGACTGGAGTGGTCCGTGAGGGGCGCGCCGCCCGGCTCTAGCGATCGGGTGGACGGGCGAGGATGAAGGCGATCGAACCGAGAGCGGCGAGGACGGCGAGGGTGACGAAGCCGGGGACATAGCTGCCGGTGCGGTCGGCGAGGATGCCGGCCACGAGGGGGCCGCCGATCATGCCGAGCATGACGATCATCGACGACAGCCCCGCGATCATTCCGAAGGACGTGCTGCCGAAGTAATCGGCGCGGAGGGCCGCCATCAGCGGCCCGCGCATGCCCCACGCGAGGCCGTGCAGCACCGCGAAGGCGCACACCATCCAGAAGGCCGTCGCGAAGCCCAGGATCACGAGCGCGGCCGCGTGGGCGAGCATGCAGATGGCCGCGATCCAGCGCTTGCTGAAGCGGTCGCCGAGCCAGCCGCCGCTGAGCTGTCCGGTGGCTTGCGTGGCCGTGAGCAACGCCACCACTCCGCCCGCCTGCTGCAGTGAGTACCCGAGCTGCTCGGTGACGTGGATGATCATGTGGACCATGACCGCGGACACGACGAGGAGGGCGGCGCCGTGTCCGATGGCCAGGTACCAGAAGGCGCGCGTGGCGATCGCCTGGCGGCCGGTGAAGTCACGATCAGCCTCGCGGCGCGACGCTCCCGATTCCGCTTGAACGGGCACGCCGTCCGGCGCGAGGCCGTACGCCTCCGGACGGTGCCGCACGAGCTGCGCCAGCGGCAGGCCGACGACGAGGACGATGACGCCCGACGCGAAGGCGGTCCATCGCCAGCCCACGCGGCTCAACGAGAGCGCGACCAGCGGTGTGATCAGCCCGCCCAGCGACATCCCCATGCCGGTGATGCTGAGCGCGAGCGCGCGCCGGCGGCGGAACCAGGCGACGACGGCGGCACCGATGGGCAGGTAGCCGCCGAGGCTGGAGCCGACGGCCATCATGAAGAACGTCGCGAAGAAGGTGACGGGCCCACTGAGCTGGCTGAACAGGATGAAGCCGACGCCGAAGATGACCATGCCTACCCGGATGAGCACGCGCGAACCGAAGCGATCGGTGAGCCAGCCCTGCAGGGGACCGAGGATGCCGCTCTCCGCACGCGACATCGAGAACGCCGCCGACACCATCGTCTTGCTCCAGCCGAATTCTTCTCTGAGCAAAACCGCGTACGCACCGTACGAATGAAACATGAGGGCCCCGATCAGGAACTCGAGTCCGAAGCCGGCGGCGACGACCCACCACCCGTAGAACCACCTGATCCGAGGCACCGCGCCAGTGTACGCCGCTACTTCCCCGGGCACCCTCGGCTGACGTGCCCAACGGTTGAGCGAGCCGCAGTGACGGCGCCTCGCCCACGGGTTGGGCACGGCTTCGTGTAAGTGTGGCCGGTGCCGCATCGAATCGCCCGCGCGTAGCCCGCACGGCCGCGGTTGGCACGGCGAGTGCTGCCACACGTGGACATGACACGACGCCTGGCTCTCATCGCGCACGACAACAAGAAGGTCGACCTCATCATGTGGGCCGCCTTCAATCGGGAAACGCTCGCCACCTTCGACCTCGTCGCCACGCGCCACACGGCGCAGCTGCTGCGGGAGAAAGTGGGGCTCGACGTGGAGGCGCTCCTGAGCGGGCCCGAAGGTGGGGACGCGCAGATCGCGGCGCGCGTGGCCACACGCGCCGTCGACACCGTGTTCTTCTTCGTCGACCCGCTCTCGGCGCAGCCTCACGATCCGGACATCCGGGCGCTGCTGCGCGTATGCAACGTGCACAACATCCCGCTTGCCATGAACCTCGCCACCGCCGACCTCATCATCGCCGCGCTCGCGCCCTGCTCCGAGGCGGAGACCGTGAAGTTCGGCTAGGACCTGCCCCCGGACTCCTTGGCGGCCATGCGCTGCTTGAGCTGCTCGGGGGTGAGGCGCACGATGTCCTCGTTCTGGTGCGCGTAGCGCTGGAAGGGCTGCGCGTCGATGTCTTCGATCGCGCGCGTTCCCTCCAGCACCTCGCGCTTCCACTGCTGGTGCTCGCCGTCGCGCGCGTGGAACTCCGGCATGACCTCGCGCGCGAACAGCTCGAGGCTGGCGCAGATGTCGGCGTGCGTGGCCCGCCCCGCCTGGTTCAGGAGAATCACCTGGTCGACGTGCGCCGCCTCGAACTCTTTCAGCCGCGCGCGAATCGTCGCGGGCGAGCCGATGAGCCCCGCCGTGAGCGTCGCCTGCGCCTTCGGGGTGTGCCGCCATTCCTGGTAGAGCTCCCACATGTTGCCCTCGCCGGGAGCGGGGATGCCGTGCTTGCCGTAGTGGCTCAAGCAGAAGACGAAGAACGTCCAGCCCGCCGCCCTCGCCAGCGCTTCCTCGTCGGTGGGCGCGCACATGAAGCCGCTCACCATCGCGATGTTAGCGTTGGTGGGATAGTCGGCAAGCTTCGCCTCGTGACGCGTGAGGTTGACGTAGTACTGGCTCACCCACGCGCGCGCCGCTTCCGGCGACACGAACTGAAAGCCGAGGGCGCCCATGCCCCATCCGCCCGCGCTCGCGATCGTGTTGATGTTCGAGCACGCCACCCACAGCGGCGGATGCGGCTTCTGGAACGGCTTGGGCACGACGTTGCGGGCCGGGAAATCGAAGAAGCGGCCGTGCCATTCCACGGAGGAGCGCGTGAACATGGGAACGAGCGCCTTCACCGCTTCCTCCCACGCCTCGCGCTTGTCGCGCACGCGCGCGCCGAACGGGTGCAGCTCCACGGGCCCCTGCGCCTCGCCCATGCCGAGCTCCACGCGGCCACCCGAAAGGAGATCCAGCGTGGCCACGCGCTCCGCCACCCGGATGGGATGACTCGTGGGCAGCTGGAGGATGCCGTGGCCGAGCCGGATGCGCGAGGTGCGCTGGCTGGCGGCGCCGAGAAACACCTCCGGCGCCGACGAGTGCGAGTATTCCTCGAGGAAGTGGTGCTCGACCACCCATGCGTAGTCGTAGCCGAGGCGGTCCGCGAGCTCGATCTGGCCCAGCGAGTTCTGGAAGAGCTCGTATTCGCTGCGCTCGCCCCAGGGCCGCGGCAATTGATGCTCGTAGAAGATTCCGAACTTCATGGCGGCGACTCTAGCTCATCGCGCGGCGAGGAGCGAGCCCATGCGCTCGCGGGTGGCGGTGTCGGGCAAGGGGCCCAGGCCCGCCTTCATGTTGTCTTCCAGGTGCTGCGGCCGGCTGGTGGCGGGGATCACGCAGGTGACCGCGGGGTGGGCGAGGATCCACTTCAGGAAGAACTGGGCCCAGGTATGGGCGCCGATGTCGGCGGCCCACGGCGGCAGCGCCTGCCCGCGCACGCGCTGGAAGACCGCACCCTCGGCGAAGGGGCGGTTGACGAGCACCGCGATCCCGCGCTCCTGGGCCAGCGGCAGCACTCGGCGCTCCGCCTCGCGCTCGGCGAGCGAGTAGTTGACCTGAACGAAGTCGAGCGGCTCGCTGCGCAGCACCTGCTCCAGCTCGCCGTAGGCGCCCGCGGTGTAGTGGGTGACGCCCACGTAGCGGATGCGGCCCGCCTGCTTCCATTCGCGCAGCGTGCGCAGGTGCGTGCGCCAGTCCACCAGGT
>JBKKCN010000440.1:0-5666 GCA_046712525.1 Candidatus Rokuibacteriota bacterium | reverse complement strand
CAGCACTCCCGCATAGCCCCACAGCAGATCGATGCCGAGGGCGAGGATGGCGTAGGTGAGGAACTTGCCGAAGAGGTTGAGCGTGAAGTCCGAGACCGCCAGCGGCGAGTGGGCGGGCAGCGCGTTGCAGACGGGCAGCACCACCACCAGGAGCACGGCGGCGGCGACCAGTGCGACCGTCTCACGCGTCCGCATTGCGCCCCCGGCCCGCGAACAGACCCGCCGGGCGCGACTGTAGAAACAGCATCACGGCCACGAGGATCGCCACCTTGGCGAACACCGCCCCCAGCGCGGGCTCCACGCCCTTGTTGAGGCCGCCGATGCCGACGGCGGCGAGGATGGTACCCGCGAGCTTGCCCACCCCGCCCGTCACCACCACCATGAACGAATCCACGATGTAGTTCTGTCCCAGCGACGGCCCCACGTTGCCTATCTGAGTGAGCGCGCAGCCGGCGAGGCCGGCGAGGCCGGCACCGAAGGCAAAGGTGGTGGCGTCGACCACGCCCGCACGCACGCCAAGACAGGCGCTCATGGTGCGGTTCTGCGTGACGGCGCGGATGCGCAGGCCGGCGCCCGTGCGGAAGAGCAGCCAGTACGTGGCCGTCACCGACACCGCGGCGAGGCCGATGATGAAGACGCGGTTGTAGGGAAGCTGCAGCCCCGCCATTACCGGCACGCCGCCCGAGAGCCACCGGGGCGAGCCGACGTCCACGTTGGCGGCGCCGAACCAGAGCCGCAGCCCCTGCTGGATGATGAGCGAGGCGCCCCACGTCAGCAGCAGCGTCTCCAGCGGCCGGCCGTAGAGGTGACGGATGACCCCACGCTCGAGGACGACGCCGACGGCGGCGGCGACGAGGAACGACACCGGCAGCGCGAGCACGAAGGCGGCGTCGCTCGCCGCCGGCCACCACGCGCGGAACACCGTCTGCACCATGTACGTCGCGTAGGCGCCGAGCGCCATCAACTCGCCGTGCGCCATGTTGATGACGCCCATGAGGCCGAACACGATGGCGAGACCGAGCGACATGAGCAACAGGATCGAGGCCAGCGACGCGCCCTGGAAGACAGTCTCCAGCACTTCGGTCAGCATCCCCCAGCGCTCGATCTGGCCCACGGCGCCCTCGGCCGCCGCGCGCGCTTCAGGGGCGACGGCGCTGTCCGATGCCATCCGTCGCAGGGCGGTCAGGGCGCTGGAGGAGTGCAGCGCGCCCAGCGTGCGAGCCGCCTCCGTGCGGACGGCCGCATTGCCGTGAGCGAGCCGGATGAGCGCCAGTGCCTCCGACAGCGCGTGGCGCGCCCAGCGGTCCTGCTCGCGGGCGAGCGCGGCTTCGATGACCGGTGCCGCGGCGACGTCCGCCTGGTTTCCCAGCTTCACGGCGGCGGCGCGGCGCGCGGCGGGATCGGCGTCGGCGAGCTGCAGGCGCGTCTCGTCGGCGTCGAGAAAAGGCTTGATGGCGAGCCGCAGCCGGCGGTCCGCGGACACCTCCTTGAGATCGGCGAGCGGCACCACGCCGAGGGGCACGCCGTCGACGGAGCGGATCTCGATGACCTCCTGCTCCCCTCGCGTCGACTTGGCGCCACCCACGACGAGCTCCGTCGCACCCGCCGTTGTCCGAGCGTAGAGCCCGCCGTCTCGGAGCGCACCGAGGAGCGCGAGCCATTTCGCCTCCCGTGTGCTGCCGAGCGTGGTCACGGCGGCCGCCCGGCGCTCGGCGTCGTCGGAAGCGAGATCAGCGAGGGCAGAGGCGGGAACTGCGGCGTGGCTCGCCGCAGGAGCGGCGAGCCACGCAAACACCACCAGCGACATCACAACCATGACCAGTTGCTGCATCACGCCTTCTTCGAGTACGTGCCCTTCTGCTTGACCCAGTCGCAGCCTTTGTCGGGGCTCGTGTACTCGCTCCACGGCTCCGCCTTCACGAGGCCCTTGGACTTGGAGACGACCTTGAACTGACCGTCCTTGAGGATCTCGCCGATGAGCACCGGCTTGTAGGTGTGATGGTTGGCCTCGTCCATCTTGATCTTGCCCCCCGGCGCGAGGAACTCCTGGCCGTACACGGCCTTGCGCACGGCGTCCACCTCGGTGGACTTGGCCTTCTCCACCGCCTGCTTCCACACGTACACGCCGAAGTACGCCGCCTCCATGGGATCGTCCGTCACGCGCTTGTCGCCGCCGGGCAGGTTGTTCTTCTTCGCATAAGCCTTGAAGGCCTGCACGAACTTCTTGTTCTGCGGTGTGTCGACCGACTGGTAGTAGTTCCAGGCCGCGAGATGGCCCACGAGCGCGCCGGTGTCCATGCCGCGCAGCTCGTCCTCCGCCACGCTGAAGGCCATGATGGGCGCGTTCTCCGAGCGCAGACCCTGGTTGGCGAACTCCTTGTAGAAGGGCACGTTGCTGTCGCCGTTGATGGTGGACAGCACCGCCGCGTTACCGCCCGTGGAGAAGCGTTTGATCTTGCCCACGATGGTCTGGTAGTCCTGATGATTGAAGGGCGTGTACTCCTCCGCGATGGAGTCGGCGGGGATGCCCTTGGCGAGAAGGAAGGCGCGCAGGATCTTGTTCGCCGTGCGCGGGAACACGTAATCGGTGCCGAGCAGGTAGAACTTCTTGTAGCCGCCGCCCTCCTTCGACATCAAATATTCAGCAGCGGGGATCAACTGCTGATTGGGAGTGGCCCCGGTATAGAAGACGTTCTTGCTGCACTCCTCTCCCTCATATTGCACGGGATAGAAGAGCAGGCCGTTGTTGTTCTCGAACACGGGGAGCACCGACTTGCGGCTGACGGACGTCCAGCAGCCGAAGGTGGCGGCGACCTTGTCTTGCAGGACGAGCTGCTTGGCCTTCTCCGCGAAGAGGTCCCAGTTGGAGGCGGGATCCACGACGACCGCCTGCACCTTGCGGCCGAGCACGCCGCCCTTGGCGTTGATCTCCTCCAGCGCCATCAGCACCACGTCGCGCAGCGACACCTCGCTGATGGCCATGGTGCCGGAGAGGCTGTGCAGCACGCCGACCTTGATCGGCTCACTGCCCTGAGCGATGACGCTGCGCGGCCACGCGCCCGCGCCCGCCGCGAGACCGGCGCCCGCTGCCAGTGTTCCCTGCAGGAAATGCCGACGTGAAATGGACATGACGTCTCCTTTTGGTTTGCCGTCGGGGCGCATCCGCGCCCGACGTTCGGCGAATCGCCGGTGGATGAGGGCGGCCACGCTGCCGCACGATGTCGGGACGTCGTTGTCCATGTGGATGGTCAGGCGGTGTCGCGAGTGATCGACTCGGAAACGAGGAGGACCTTGGCGATGTCGACCATGGGGCGGCGGCTGTCCATGGCGGAGCGTCGCAGCCGGCGAAACGCTTCGTCCTCGGTGAGGCCGAGGCGGGCCATGAGGGCGCCCTTCGCGCGCTCGATGACCTTGCGGCCCTCGAGCGCCTGCTTCAGCTCACGCGTCTCACGAAAGCGCGCGATGGCGAGGTCGAGCGCGGGCGCCAGCTCGGCGGCGCGCAGCGGCTTGAGCAGGTAGCCCATGACGCCCGCCGTCCGCGCCCGCTCCACGAGCGTGGAGTCGGTGTGGCTGGTGAAGAGCACCACGGGGCAGCCGCCCGCCACCACCGAGGCCGCCGCCTGCACACCGTCGCCGTCCGGCAGTCCCACCGCGAAGATCCCGACGTCGGCAGCGACGCGCGTGACGAGTGCTCCGGCGTCGCCGGCGCGCGCCGCCTCCCCCGCCACGTCGCCGCCCGCCGCCCAGATCGCCGCGCGCAACGCCACGCGCGAGCGCTCGTGGTCATCGATGATCGCCACCTTCCACCGCACTGCCGTCTCCGTCGCCTTGCTTGATTGCATGGCGCTGCATAGGGCAAGCGCAATGCCAGATCTCTCTCACGCAGAATCACGCGGTTACACGAAGCGTCATCACGCACGCTGCTCACACGCCCAGCACCCACGCGCCCGCTGCTCATTGCACAGGCAACCCCAAACGCACGCCGGCCCCGGCAAACATCACCGGGGCCGCGTTGGATCACCGAGGAGCGCCACGGCTTTGCCGGGGCGCTGCCGAGCGCCGGGGGATTGGGGGCCCTTCGAGGCCCCCATGTAAATCAATCGGGCTTGGAGGGCCCTTCGAGGCCCCCCATGCGGTTAGATGTCATAGTAGAGGGTGAACTCCCACGGATGCGGCCGCAGGCGCACCGGGTCCAGCTCATTCTTGCGCTTGTAGTCGATCCAGTGCTCGATGACGTCCGGGGTGAAGACGTCACCCTTGAGGAGCCAGTCGTTGCTCTTCTCGAGGTTGTCCAGCACCGTACCGAGGTCACCCGGGAGCTGCTTGATCTTCTTCTGCTCCGCGGCCGGCAGGTCGTAGAGATCCTTGTCGATGGGCTTGCCGGGGTCGATCTTGTTCGCGATGCCGTCGAGGCCCGCCATCACGCACGCCGCGAAGGACAGGTACGGGTTGCAGGTGGGGTCCGGCGTGCGGAACTCGATGCGCTTGGCGCCTTCCGACTTCGAGATCATCGGGATGCGGATGGCGGCGGAGCGGTTGCGCTGGCTGTACACGAGATTGATGGGCGCCTCGTAGCCTGGCACCAGGCGCTTGTACGAGTTGGTCGACGGCGCGATCAGCGCGAGGAGCGCCGGCGCGTGCTTCATGATGCCGCCGATGTAGTAGAGGCAGGTCTTCGAGAGGTCGGCGTAGTTCCCCCGCTCGTAGAAGAGGTTCTTGCCGTTCTTCCACAGCGACTGGTGCGTGTGCATGCCCGAGCCGTTGTCCTGGAAGAGCGGCTTCGGCATGAAGGTGGCGGTCTTGCCCCACTTCCGCGCGGTGTTCTTCGCGCAGTACTTGTACCAGAGGACCTTGTCCGCCATCTTCGTCAGCGTGTCGAACCGCATGTCGATTTCCGTCTGGCCGCCCGACGCCACTTCGCTGTGGTGGACCTCGACGCGGACGCCCACGGACTCGAGCGCGAGCACCATGTCCGAGCGAATGTCCTGGAATTGGTCCATCGGCGGCACGGGGAAGTAGCCCTGCTTGTGGCGAACCTTGTAGCCGAGGTTCGGGTTGTCGGCGGTGCCTTCCTTGCCCGTGTTCCACTGGCCCGCGGCGGAGTCGATGAAGTAGTAGCCGGAATGGGCGTTCTGGTCGAAGCGGACGGAGTCGAAGAAGAAGAACTCCAGCTCGGGACCGATGTAGATGGTGTCCGCGATGCCCGTCTTCTTCACGTAGGCTTCGGCCTTCTGGGCGATATACCGCGGGTCACGCGAGTACCACTTGCCCGTCGCGGGGTCCTTCACGTTGCAGATCAAGACCAGCGTCGGCACCGCCGTGAAAGGATCCATCTGCGCGGTGGTGGGATCCGGGATGAGCAGCATGTCGGACTCGTCGATGGTCTGGAAGCCGCGGATGGACGAGCCGTCGAAGCCGAGGCCATCTTCGAAGATGCTCTCGTTCAGCTCGGAGAGCGGAATCGAAAAGTGCTGCCAGAGGCCGGGGAGGTCGATGAAGCGCAGATCGATGATCTTGGCGCCCTTCTCCTTGGCCATTTTGAGGACATCCTTGGCGGTCATTGCGGAGCTCCTTCTCCTTCGACGATGTTGAGGGTGGACGTCAATGTCGGACGCCGCCGGCGCCGCCCCGCGCCAGTCGCTTATACACATCTACGAGCCCACCAG
>JBKKCN010000439.1:0-3331 GCA_046712525.1 Candidatus Rokuibacteriota bacterium | reverse complement strand
ACTACTGGCACTCCAACTACTGGGAGCCGCTCTACGCCCTGCACGAGGAGCTCGACGTCACCTGGGGCTTTCACGAGGGCACCGGCGCCTGGTACTCGCACATGAACACGCTGTACGGCGAGAACCGTTTCTACCGGCACGTCGCCAGCCACTGGATCGAGATGCAGCAGGCGCTCATCGCGATGCTGATCGGCGGCGTGTTCGAATTTCATCCTCGCCTGCGCGTCGGCTTCCTGGAGGCGCAGAACTCCTGGGCGCCCGGCGTCCTCTCCCGTATCGAGTGGGACTATCCGCAATACCGCGACACCCACGCCCCGTATCTGTCGCTCACGCCCAAGGAGTACTTCCGACGCAACTGCTGGGCGGCGGTGGAGGGCAGCGAGCCGGAGATCGAGGCCACCGCCGGGCTCATCGGCGCCGATCGCATGTGCATCTCGACGGACTATCCCCACTTCGACTCGAACTTCCCGGACGTGGCGACCAACCTGCTCAAGAACGTGCCGCGGCAGATCGCCGCCCAGATCTTCGAGGGCGGCGCCCACCTCTACGCCTTCGGGGAGGCCGATTTCCTGAAGGCGGCCGCCGCGCGCACGGGAAGGCTCGGCGACGCCGGAGCGGGCAAGGAGCGCGCCACGTCGCGCGGAGGTTAACGACCAAGAGGGAGGGGTCACCATGCGGAACTGGACGGCTTTCTTGCTTGCTGTGACGTTGCTCGTCGTCGCACCGCCGCTCGCCTTCGCGCCGACGGCGGTGGAGTACGCCTTCGGCGCCGGCCCGGTGAGCCTCGGCCTGAACCAGACGGCGCGGATCGGCCTCATCCTGCCCGCCGTCCAGCCCGCCAGCGTCCGGCTGACGGTGCTGAACCGCGGCGACGTTCTCTTCCGCACGGAGGTTCCGGTCGAGGTGACGAAGTCGGGATTCTTCGACGTGTTCTTCGACGTGGCCGTCGACGACCGCGGAGACGTTCACCTCAAGGATCGCACTTCGAACGCGATGATCGGGAGTTTCGACGATCGGGGCGGGCAGGTCTCCATTCTGATCGGCCTCCTCCTCCCGGCGGTGCAGAAGCTGCCGGAATCCGCCACCCACATGTCGGCCTCGCTCCAGCTGTTGCTGGGAGACGGCAGCGTCAGACTGGCGCTTCCATTCATCGAGCATCGGTTCACCCGGTAGCCCGGCCGGTGACCGGCCACTGAGTGACCCGGAGTCCGGATCGCCGCCTTCGCGGCGTTGGCCGCGTTCGACGCGAACCGGCTCCAACTCTTGCTGCGGTAGGCGTCGAGGATCGGCGCCGTGCTCATCGTCACCGCGTACTCGATCGCGGTGAAGTGCCGACGAGGAGCAGCGCGGCGACGAACGGTCCGGCCCTCATGCGCCGACGAACTCGGCGACCATCCGCGCGACCTTCTGCGGCTGCTCGATCTGTGGCGCGTGGCCGGCGCCGTCCACGGTCTGCACGCGCGCATCGCCGAGGCGCCGCGTGAACTCATCGGCGTAGACCGGCGGCACGAGACGATCCTCCTTGCCCCAGACGAGGAGCGTGGGCGCCGACACGCGGTGGACGCGCTTCTTCAGCCCCTTGTCGGGGAGGGGCCAGATGAACTTGCCCGTGGCGCCCATGGCCCACATCAGCCGCACGCGGGCGGCGGCGGCCGCATCCGGGGGCTCCGACGGCCCGAACATCCGCTTCGCGCTGTCGGTGTTGGGATCGCGGAAGATGACGCGGGGCAGGTCGGCGGGATTCAGCATCATCCAGTTCACGACGGGCTCGGTGTCACGCCAGAAGCCGAGCGGGTCGATGAGCACCAGCCGGCGCACGCGCCGCGGGGAGGCGGCGGCCAGCTCGCACGCGACCATGCCGCCGAACGAGTGCCCGACCAGGGCGACCTCGTCCAGCTTCAGCGCGGTGAGCAGCTCGTCGTAGCAGAGCACGAGGTCCCACAGCCCGTCGAGGTGATAGATGTCGTCCGGCGCGTTCGGCGTGGTGCCGGGGTGCTCGGGCGCGTAGACGCTGAAGCTCCGCGCCAGCTCCTCGAGAAACCGATCCCACGTGAGCCCCCACGGGCCGTGCAGGAAGACGAGCGGCGGCCCCGCGCCCTCCGAGAAGACGCGCATGCGGACGCGGCCCTGCCAGACCGAGACGGTCTGCTCGCGGGTCATGCGCGGCCCGCCCCGACGGCCACCGGCGCCGCTACGGCGCCGCGCAGGCTCTCGGGCCACCAGTGATTGACCCAGCCGTCGTCGTTCCAGACGTCGCGCAGCTCGGGCAGCACCTTGCGGGCGAAGAGATCGATGTTCTCCAGCGTCAGCTCGTGGGGCATGGAGCCGATCTGCAGCAGCACCATGAGGTTGCCGACGCGGAGGCCGTTGACGACGTCCTCCTTGAGCCGGTCGCGCACCGTGGCGGGGCTGCCGGCGATGACGTAGCCCTTCTCGACGAAGTCGCGATAGCGCAGCGTCTTGGGATCCTCGGCGTGGCGCAGCGGCTTGGCCACGGACGCGACGAGGCTGCGGTAATCCTGGTTGCCGGGCGGTGAGAGGAACTGGATCGGCCAGTGCAGGCACTTGTGATAGAAGTACTCGACGTGCCGCGCGTATTTTTCCTCGGCCTGCGCGTCGGTCTCGGCGACGGCGACGAGCTGCAGGAAGCCCGCGCGGTACGGATTGGGATCGCGCCCCTTGTCGGTCACGACCTTCCAGTAGCCGTCCATCATGGATTTCGCCGCCTTCGCGCCCGAGTAGCTGAGGAAGCAGTAGCAGACCTCGTTGTCCACGGCGAAGTCGAACGTGCTGATGCTGCCCGAGCCGGGCACCCACACCGGCGGATGCGGCTGCTGGATCGGGCGCGGCCACAGGTTCACGTTGGCGAGCTGGAAGTACCGTCCGTTCCACGCGAAGATTTCGCGCGACTGCCACGCCTTCAGCGTCAGCGCGAACGCCTCGCGGTACCGCTCGCGATGCTCCATGGGCGTGATGCCGTAGCAGTAGTTCACGTCCATCGGGCTGCCGAGGGGCAGGCCCGCCACCAGGCGTCCGCCGCTGATGCAGTCGAGCATCGCGTACTCTTCGGCGACGCGGATGGGCGGATTCGAGGTGGGCATCGTCGCGCCCATCTGCACGATGGCGACGTTGGAGCCGGCCGTGCCCCGCGCGAGCACGCTGCCCATGAGGTTGGGGCTCGGCATGAAGCCGTAGGCGTTCTGGTGATGCTCGTTGGTGCAGACGCCGTCGAAGCCGGAGCGCGCCGCGAAGAGCAGCTCGTCCAGCGTCCAGTTGTAGTACTGGCCGACCCGGCGCGGATCGGCGAGCTCCCACCACGGCGGCGTCACCC
>JBKKCN010000438.1:0-3981 GCA_046712525.1 Candidatus Rokuibacteriota bacterium | reverse complement strand
CTCAGGCGCCGGTGTTCGACAAGCGTGAGCTCGATGTGTCCGTCGTGTTCGCCGATATGACGGGGTATACACGACTCAGCGCAGAGATGGATCTCGACCAGCTCAACCGGCTGGTGGAGCGGTACTTCGGCGCTTTCCTCGACGAGATCATGAAGCACGGCGGTGACGTCAATGAGACCGCCGGCGACGGCCTCATGGTGATCTTCAAGGCCGGCGACCCTCGGGACCACGCCCGCGCCGCCGTGCAGGCGGCGCTCGGCATCCAGCAGCGGACCGTAGAGATCAATGCCATGATGAGCGATCGGTTGGAGCCGATCATGATGAAGGTGGGGGGCAACTCCGGGCTCGCCTCTGTCGGCGCGACGAAGATCGAGGGCGCCACAGGCACCCGGTGGACCTACACGGCGTCCGGGCCGACCACCAACATTGCGGCTCGACTCGCCGCGCTCGAACAGGGCGGCTCTGTGGTCATCGCTGAGGAAACACACTCCCGTATCGGGCATGAGTTCAAGGCGGAAGACCTCGGCCCGCAATCGCTGAAGAACGTGCCGTATCCGATCCGCGCGTACCGGCTCGGCATTTCCGCCCGTGACGCCGGTGAGGAGATCGCGGTCTCACGAGGTGAGCCATAAAGAGAACGATCGAACAGCTGCTGCCGTGCTTCATCTCGATCGCGATCGTGTGCTGGGCAACACCTATCGCTGCGCAGCATCATCACCATCCCTCCCACCCACCGCAAGGCGGCGAAGCGAAGATCGAGCTGCGCGACAATCGGGACGCCAGCGTTCTCACGCTGCGGCTGGGACCGCTCAGTCTGCCTCCGCGGACCGGGCACATCACTACGCCAGTCGGCCCGATCAGCATCCCGTTCGACGCGTGGTACGTCGCCTACGAGCCGCGGCTGGTCGACCAGGATGGCAAGACGCGTCCGGGACAGCTTCTTCACCACGTCGAGCTGCTCAATATCGACCGCCGCAACTTCATCTGCCCGCAGCAGGCGGAACGTATGTTTGCGGCCGGCAGCGAGCTATCGGACTGGCCTCGGTTGCCAGGCGTTGGGTATCGAGTCACCAAAGGCCACCGCATCGGTGTCGCGGCCATGTTCCACAATCCGAGCGATGAACGCATTTCTAACGCATACCTGGAGGTCAGCATCCATTACGCGCTGCCCGGCAGCGCCACGCTGAAGAATATCTACCCTGCGTGGTTCCTCGTCTCTCATTGTGGGCCAACAATCTATGATCTCCCGCCCGGACCGCTCGTCAAAACCAGCGAGCTCGTTGTCGCGTATTCGGGCAAACTCCTCGGCGTCGGCGGGCACATCCACGATTACGGACGGCAGCTCCGACTCGAAAACGCGACGCGCAACGAGCAGATCGCCTCTCTCAATATCGAGCTCCACGCAGACGGGCGTCTGCGGTCGATTCCAACCGTCGTCTTCCCGCAGCCGCGGGAATACCGGCTCGATGCTGGAGACACGGTCAAAGTCACGGCCGTGTACGACAACCCGACAGGCCGCCGGCTGCCGAAAGCGGCGATGGGGATCGTGGTCGGGTATTTCCTTCCCGAGAACGATCAGGAGCTCGCCGCCTTAACGCGCGACCCCATGAGCCAGTGGCGGCGTTAGCGAGAGCGCCAACGGCTGATCGCGCGGTTCGCCGACCTCAGTCTCTCGTCTCGACCGCGGCCGCCGAAGGCGCTGGTGGCATGGACACATAGCTGACGAGCCAGCCGGCGATTCCCGCCAAGGCGATCGACCCGGCGACCATGTGCACCGACCACCAGGTACCCTTCACGAGGATCAACGTCACGAAATACAGCAGGTAGTACGTCACCGGGAACGCAAACGCGAATCCCCGCAAGACAACCTGGCGTGGCAGCACGGCACCGAACCGTCGTATGAAAGCGTCGCCGGCGATGCCAGCCAGGACGCCGCCGGGAACCAAGATCAGTTGGTCTCGCATGAATGCCATCAAGAGGGCGTGGATCGACAACATGATCGTAAGGCTTCCGACGGGTGGCATCCAGCGCCACCGCTGCATCGCGACCAGCACCATGCCCATCATGACTGCCGTGTGCAGCAGAATTCCGGCCATGCCGACGGCGTGAGCGATCGAGACGCTAGAAGGGCTTTCGCCCCGGATGTGTGGATCCGCGGAGCGGAGAGCGAACATTGACTGAGTGGGCTCGTTGCCCGACGCCGGCCACGGCCGGCCCACCGGATGCGCGTACATCGTGAAGAATCCGAAGATCGACAGGAGGAGACCGAGCGAGATCACCATGGGGAGCTGGGCGAGCCACCGTTTGCGCACCGCATCGGGCCTGAGCCAGCCTGCTCGCAGCGGTCCCGTGCAGATCAGCGCGGCTCCTAGCCCGAGAGCAAGATGGGGCGGGCTGATGAGGGCTTCGACGTCCGCCTCGATGCCATACAGGCCATGCCAGACCATATCGGTCACACCACCCAGCCCGAAAACAAGGACCCCGATGACTGTCAGTCCATAACCCGCCGGCATCGCCCGGGTCCAGGCATACCCTTTGGTCTTGTTCCGGACAAGAGTTGCGATCGCCAGCACGGTCACCGCCAAGAACCCGGAGTAGAGGATGGCGTGCCACGGAGTGAAGAACGTCTCAAGTTCCGAGAACCGCAGATGGGCCCACCCGTCAAGAAACACTCCGAACTGGAACCATACGCAGAGGAGGATCACGGCCCAGTCGAAGCCGACGTGAGCGAGTGGTCGTTGCGTCTTTGCTTCCGACGGTACGGATGTCAGCCGAACGGCTCTTGCAGCATCCGATGGCGTCAATTTCGCCCCTCCTCTGGAAACGCGGCGCCGCGAAGACCTCGTCCACCGTGTCCTGCCGCCGGACCGGCGTCCTCACCCGCTATAGTACCCGATGGTAGCAGCGAATGTTGGGACGACGCGGACCGGGGGGTGAGCTCGGTACCGAGCGAGCAAGACGAGGTGCGCCCACACCGACAGGCCGTCCCGCTGTCGGTTTAGACTTGGCCCTCCAGCTTATCCGGATCGATCCCGTACTCCGTGAGCTTCTTGCGCAGCGTGTTGCGGTTGATGCCGGGGATCAGCGCGGCGCGTACCTGATTCCCCCCGGTCTCCCGTAAGACTGCGCGCAGCAGCGGTTTCTCCACCAGCCCGATCATCAGATCGTAGAGATTGGCGGACGTGTGCTCGCGCAGCCCGCGTACGCACTCGCTGGATGATCTCCTCCAGCGAGGAGTCGATGGCCACCGATGCCGCCGCCGACACGGGGCCGATGGGCAGGTGCTCGGGCAGGATGGCCCCGGTGGTCGCCATCACCATCGCGCGCTGCACGACGTTCTCCAGCTCGCGCACGTTGCCGGGCCACTCGTGGCCAACGAGACGGTCGAGCGCGTCGGGGGCGACACCGCGCTCGCCGAGCGGCTCCGCATACTTGGCGAGGAAGTGTTCCACGAGGAGCGGGATGTCACGCCTGCGCTCGCGCAGGGCGGCAGGTTCAGGGTCACGACGTTGAGGCGGTAGAAGAGGTCCTCGCGGAAGCGGCCATCGCGCATGTGCGTCTCGAGGTCGCGGTGGGTGGCGGCGAGCACACGCACGTCTACCCGGATCGACTCGTGGCCGCCCACGCGCTCGATGGTGCGCTCCTGCAGCGCGCGTAGCAGCTTGGTCTGCAGCTCCGCCGGCATGTCGCCGATCTCGTCGAGGAAGAGCGTGCCGCCGTGGGCGAGCTCCATCTTGCCGAGCTTGCGCTCCTTGGCGTCGGTGAAGGCGCCGCGCTCGTGTCCGAACAGCTCGGACTCCAGCAGCGTGGCGGGAATGGCCGCGCCCGACACCGCCACGAAGGTACGGCCCGCGCGGCGGCTGTAGTGATGGATGGCGCGCGCCACCACTTCCTTGCCCGTGCCCGACTCTCCGCGCAGGAGCACGGTGACGTCGGTGGCGGCGATGCGGCCGATCGTCTTGTACACGTCCTGCATGCGCG
>JBKKCN010000437.1:0-11466 GCA_046712525.1 Candidatus Rokuibacteriota bacterium | reverse complement strand
CGATGACGTCGAGTCTCGTGGGCTCGGTGATGTGTATTAGAGACAGCTGGAGAGCCGTGCGGGGATGGGCGAGCGCGCTCGATCCCAGCTTGTGCTCGGCAAGCAGCTTGTCGATCACCGCGCGATCGACGAGGCGGGCGCGCGTCTGCGCCTCGAGCATCTGGCCGATCCTGAGCACGAGGAATTCGTGCTCGCCCTCGCGAAACGCCACGCGCCCGCGGCTTTCCAGCCCGAGCAGCGAGATGGTGAGCGGCGGTGACGTCCACTCGTCCCGGCCCGCCGCGGGTTGGACGACGTCACCGCGCTTGAAGCGGGTGGCCAGCTCGTCCACGAGCCCGTCGACGCGCTTCTGCCTGTCCTGATCCTTGCCGAGGCTCGCCGCGTCGTGCGTGTCCTTGAGCAGCGTCTGCACCAGCGGGTCGCCGGGACTCAGCGCGGCCGCTTTTTCGAAAGCGGCGACGGCCTCCGCGTACTTGCCCTGCCGTCGCAGCAGCGCGCCCGCGTTGCTCATCGCCTCCGCGTTGGAGGGATCCGCCTCCTGCGCCCTCGCGTAGGCGGCGGAAGCCTTGTCCGGCTGCCCCTGTGCGGCGGACAGCCGGCCGAGGCGGTTGTACGCGATCGACTTGGGGATCGCCGGCACGCCCGCAAACGAGATCACGGCGTCGTAGACGGCGGCGGCCTTTGGCAGATCGCCCTGCACGGCGAGGCGGTCGCCCTGTACGAGCAAACAGCCGGGGCGCTGCACGTTGATTTTCTGCGCGTCGGCGCAGAAGCGCTGCGCGCCGGCGGCATCACCCTGGCGCAAGGCGACGAGCGCCAGCCCTTCGTACGCTTCGGCCGGGCGCACGGTGAGCAGGGACTCGAAGGCGAGCGTCGCGTCCTGATAGCGGCCACTCGTGAGGTGTGTGTAAGCATCGTCCAGCCGCGCCTTCGCGGTGCCCCCACCGAGCGTGAGCCACAGCGCGCCCGCCGCCACCACCACTGCCGCGGCCACGGCGCCGGCGGTCATCAGCGGAAAGCGGCGACGCCCGTCGTGTATGACGCGCACAGGGCTCTCCGCGCCGCCGGCGGCGACGTAGCGCGCGGTGGGATCGCCATAGAGGACGTACGAGGCCCACGTGAGCGCCGTCTTGCCTTCGCGGCGTGCGGCGGCGCGCCGGGCCTCACGCACGGCGAGGCCGATCGAGCGTCCACTCGCCAGCTCGTGATAGAACTCGTCGCTGAACTGGAAGCCGCTACTGCCCGCCACCGCGCGCACGGAGCACACGAAGTGCTTCACGCCGGCGGCGAGGATGGCGCTCGCCACCGCGGATACCGCGGCCTCGCGGCGGCCATCGCTCCCGCCGGCTGCCGGCTCGCATGCATTGAAGAAGAACAGCCGAGGTACCGTGGCGCCCGCGGGCAGGCCGCCGAGATCGCTGGCGGTGATGCGGCCGTCGGCCACGAGCAGGCCGCTCGCCGCCGAGCGCGCGGCATCGACCTCGCCCTGGCCGGCGACGTGGACGATGTCGCTCTCGCCGAAGCGGGCGAGGAATTCCGCGCGGCTCACCGCGCCGTCGTTGACGACCACCGTGTACTGGGGTTGGTCGCCCAGGTACGTGCCGAGACGGGTGCCCTCCTCCAGCGCCTCGGGCAGGTCGCCGCGAGGATCAGCGACGACCGCCACCTTCAGCGGCCCGAGAGCCTGCCGAGCCTTCGAGGCCGCCAGCGGGGTGGCGCCGGTGACCACGCGCCCCACGGCGAGGCGCAGCGACAGGAATTCTCGTCCGTCGTGCAAGAGCTCCCACGGAATGCGAGTGAGCTGCTCGTCGATGCTGAGCACGAGCTCGGCGGCGGTGCTGTGCTGCAGCCGCTCGCGGGTGGTGGGCGGCAGCAGCGTATTCCACAGTTTCTGCCCGACAGCGCCCAGGTCGTCGAGGTGTTGCTTGGACACTCGCCCTTCGCGGTCGGCGCCGCCGAGTATGGTCTGGATGCGCCGCACGGACTCGTCGATGGTGAAATCGTCGTACGTCGTCTCCTCGATCTGCCGCCGTAACACCTCCGTGCCGTCCGCGGTCTCGCGGCTGGCCACCTTCAGGCGGGCGCCTGTGCGCGCGATCTCCACGTGCAGGACGCGCGCGGGGGCGCCCTCCGGCACGCCGCCCGCCGCCCGTCGGCGCGCCTGCTCTGGCGACCACACCACCTCGTGAACGACGACCTTCTCCAGCTTGCCCTTGAGCGCGGCGGGGCCCACGCCGACGAACATGTCGGCGCCGAGGTCGCGGGACGCTGCCTGGTACACCGAGTCGGAGACGAGGATCTGGTCCGGCTCCGCCAGTGTCTGCACGCGGGCGGCCACGTTGACGGCGTCGCCGAAGACGTTCGATTCCTCCACGAGCCCCATGCCCGTGTTGAGTCCCACACGCACACGGATCCGCTCCGGCTCGGCCCGCCCCTCGTTGAAGGCGGCGAGGCGCTTTTGAATCTCGATGCCGGCGCGCACGCCCTGCGTGGGACCAGGAAACACCGCGAGCAGGCCGTCCCCGAGACGCTGGAGCACACGCCCGCCTTCCTTCTCGATGGGCGGCACCACCAGCTCGTTGTGGCGTTGCAGCATCGTGACCCCTTCGAGATCACCGCGCATGTCGAAGAAGGTGGTGGAGCCCTTGATGTCGGTGAACATGATCGTGACGGGGCGCGCGAACTTCTCCTGGATCTCGCGGTCCAGCTCGCTGCGCCGGCGCACGTAGTCCCAGACGTTGCCCTGCTGCCCCGGAGTTTTGTCCTGCGCGTCGTCAGCCACTGGGTACTCCTTACTTGGTGATGACTTTGAGGCTCTTCTTCTGCGCGAGGAGCCTCTCGACCTTCGCGAGGTCGCGCGCGTCCATCGCACAGAAGGAGACCTGGGGGCGCACGTCCCTGAGCGTGCCCTCGCCGAGGGTCTCGATGTTGCGGTCGAGCACCATCTTGGTCTGAGGATCGATGAGCGGGTCGCCTTCCATGTACACGATGACCTTCATGTCGGGCCGGACCTTCTTGGCGCTGCCCATGCCGACCGCCACCCGCTGGTTGTTCACGGCCACCACCGATCCCCCCACCAGCGGGTAGTCCTGCTTCAGTTTTGCCGCCAGCTCGCGCATCTTGGTGCGCGCGCTGCCCGGCCCCTTGGCGGGATCGAAGACGTCCTTCGACGCGAGCACAGCGCTCGTCTCCGTGTTGACGATCTGCGCATAGATCTCCACCGAGGTCGCGGTCTCGTTGACCGCGGCGACTAGGATGGCCTCGGCGGCGGCGAGCCGACCCGCGCGCAAGGCGGTGGCCTGATCGACGAGTGCCGTGCGGGACAGTTTGAGCTCGCGCAGGGCGTTCTCGAGCTGGTCGCGGCTGACCACCTTGAAACGCCCCTGGTTCACGAGCGCGTCCACCATCGCCTCGAAGGCCGCGCCGTAGACGTCGGTGGGCTGGCCCTTGTGGTTGAACGGCATGACCGCCACTGCAAGCCGGGCGCCGATGTGTTCGACCTCCTGCACCTTGCGCACGATGGTGGCCGTCCGGGTCACGGTCTTTCCCGCGCGGTCGGTGGCGGCGATGACGATGGTGTTCGGCCCTTCCTCCAGCGGCAGGATGTGGCTGAAGATCTGCGGCTTGGCGGCGTCCGCCTGGCGCAGCGTCTTTGTCTCCGTGTTGATCTTCACCGACGCCAGGGGCGTGGTGGACGTGACCACCCATGACATCGAGAGCGTCTCCTGCTGCACTTCGGCGGGAAGCGTTTCGAGCTCGATGGCGAGGGGTTCCTTCGTGTGGAAGATCGCCGGCACCGTGTCCTCGCGCCACGACATCGGTACCACGGCGGGGGTGGACCGTGCGCTGGGCTGGCGAAGGTCGGCGGGGATCGGGATGCGCACGCGCGTGAGGTTGCCGACGGCGTCCGCAGCCTCGATCTGGAAGGCGGTCGCCGACGCCGGCACCTCGGCGGCGAACGTGCTCTCGGTGCCGCTCGACACCGGCGTGGGCTGGCCGTTGATCTCCAGCGGTCCCAGCCGGACGTTGTCGTACACGGTGCCCTCGATGCGGATGCGCCCGCCGCCGGCGCGCGAGGCGCGGTCGATGACCACCACCGGCCCCTCGCGATCCACGAGGACGTTGACGCGCGCGCGCGACTGGTTCCCGAGGAGGTCCTTGGCCACGATCTCGATGACGTTCTGTCCCGGGGTCAGCGGCGTGGGCTGGACGAAGGGCTGGCTCGCGGCGGCGGCGTCGATGAGCTGCGCCTCGCCGTTCACCTCGAGTGTGGCCACCTGGTTCTTCGATTCCGCCACGCCGCGCACCTCGACGGCGAGCGCGTTCGTGAGCAGGCCATCGGCGGGGGCGTCGACGGTGATGCGCGGCGGCAGCGCGTCGGCCGCGGACTGCCTCAGGAGCGCGGCGCGGGCCAGGTTGTAGTAGTACGAGGCCTTGGCGGTGGGAAGGCCGGCGAGCGAGCGCTCCAGCGCTTCCACCGCCGCCTTGTACTGTCCGTCGTGATAGAGCGCGATGCCGAGCTCGCGAACCGGGAAGTACTCGATGAAGGCGACGCCGTACGTACGTGCGCTGCGATCCTCCCGATCCCGTTGCCGGCGAGCGGCGCGGAAGTCCTGCAGGGCGGCCTGCCACGCGCCCGCCTCCGCGTACTGCAAACCCCTCGCGTAGTAGTCCCACCAGGTGCCCCGGAACACCTGGGATAGCGCCACCGCCGGCTGGCGCTTGCGCGCGAAGTCGAGGTGGCGCACTGCCTCTTCCGTGGAGCCCTGACGGATCGACTCCTGGAGCGGGGCCATTGCCTCGTCGTAGCGGCCCATCCGATAGAGCGCGATGCCCTTTTCGCGGTGGGGGAAGTAGCCGTAGCGCATGCCGTACAGGCGGGCGCCCTTGTTTTCGTTCGGATTGGCCGTGATGGCGGCGTCGAAGGCATCGACCGCCTCGGACCAGCGCTTGGCCTCCGAGTGCTCGAGTCCGCGGACGTACAGGTCCCGCCACGTTTGCGCGGCGGCGAAGCCGGCGGGCCCGATGAGGAGGGCAGCACCGAGGAGGGCAAGCAGCACGCGCGGCGCCCTACGCGCGCGACACGCCCCCGTCGTCGCACGACGTAAAGTGGCCACCGTCCCTAAAAGCGGAACACGGTCGAGATCGAGAACTCCTGCAGCTCACGGGAATAATTACCGGCAAAGTCGAGCTGCACGCCGGGGAAGGGGACGATGCCGAGGCCGCCCGTCACGTGATACCGGTCCTTACCCGCGCGGTACAGCAGCTTCTCGGCGGCCTCGTCGGCGTTGGCGGCGGTGCCGACATAACGAATCTTGTGATCGGGATTCGTGTAGAACCCCACGCGCGCGGCAAGAGGCATCTCCTTGACGAAGAAGATGTACTCGGCGCCGAGGTGAAGCTCGACGGCGTCGTCCACACGATAGCGCCGCCGGTCGAGGTTGCCGATCGTGGCCTGGAAGTCATCGACGAGCTGCGAATAGCTGATGTGTGTCGCCTCGAAGGCGATGGTCAGCCTCTCGAAGAAGCGATAGGACACGCCGGCAGCAACGACGTCGGGGACCTTGAGCGAGAGCGGCGTGGTCGTCACCACGGTGTCGAAGAAGCCGGGGCTAACCGTCTCGAACGTCACGTCGTAGCGGGGACCACGACGATACACGGCGCCGACGGCCAGGTTCTTGACGGGTCGCCAGAGCGCCCCGACGTTGAACCCGATGCCGAGGTCGGTGCCGTCCACGCTTTCCGTCTGGATGGGCGCGGAGAAATCCGGAGGCCCGTCAGGTCCCAGCGTGTCGAAGCGGTCCAGGCGCGAACGGATGCGGCCGAATGAGAACTCGAGACTCGCCCCGATGTTGGGCAGCAGGGGATGGTGCTTCTCGAGGTTCACAGCGGCGCCGAGGCCGAAGTTCAGCGCTTGAAGATCAAGCTTCGACCGCACCGGAGAGAGCCGCTCGACGAGACCGGTGGATGGATCGGTGAAAAAGACCCCCTGCGTCTCGAATGCGCTCTTGTAATTGATCAGCTCCCGGATGAACACCGCGAGGACCAGGCTCTCGGCGGGATAGACGTAGCTGAAGAACGACGGCGTGACGACGTCGTCCTCGAACGCCCGGCTGCGCACCGAGTTGGTGGCACCCTCCGCCGGCGTGTTGCTGAAGGCGTTGATAGTGTTGCGGAACTTCGTGAACTTCACCTCTGCCGAGATCTCGGGCCGCTGGAGGATCACCAGGCCGGCGGGGTTGGCCACCACCGCCGTGGCGTCGTCGGCGACGGCGACGAAGGCGCCGCCCATACCCAGCGCCCGAGCCCCGGGATTGTTGAAGTTGAACTGAAAGCCGCTGAACGTCTCGCTGTTGACGAGGCCCTGCGCGAAGCCCGGTCGAGGTGCTCCCGGAACGAACATGGTCACGGCGAGCAGCAGGCATCCGACCAATCGCCTCATAGGTCTCCTTCCGGTTCCTCACCTGTCTGCGACCGGGCCCGGCTGCCGATTATAGTCGAACCGACAAATCCGAGGGCCCGCGCGACTGCGGGGGTCTCGCCCGCCAACCGGCGCTCAAACAGGTTGGTGGCCAGTTGACATAGCACCCATAACACCCGACACTCCTCGGACTGTGGCAAATTTTACCCACCCCTGCCCCTCCCTGTGTCGATTCTTCATGTGCCGCAGGCACTGAGCGCTTCTATCGCCACCGCCTTCTTGGTGACGGCGAGCGCGTGTGCGGGCACGCCGGGGGGGGCGGTAATCGCGCCCCAGCTCGTCGCGGAGGCACGTGCCCGGGGCAGCGCGCGCGCCATTGTGGAGATGCGCGTGCCTGCGGGCGCGACGGAGGCGGTGATCGAGTCCGTCAAGCGGCGGGTGCTTTCGCGGATCGCGTCCACCCGCCACCAGGTGCTGCGCGACCTGCCGGGATTCCCGATGCTGGTCCTCGAAGCCTCCGAAGCGACGCTCGACGAGCTGGCCCGCTCTTCGGACGTCGTGCGCGTCAGCGCAGAGTCCATTCACAGGCCCCAAAGGTGACGTACGCATGAAGACGGGCGCGCCCGCACTCGCGGTGGTGTCGTCGCTGTTCATGATGGTCTTCGCGACGCTGCCCGTCGTCGCGGAGGAGACGATGGTTCCGCAGGACGTCATGCAGCGGGCGTTGGCGGCCGGCTCCGCGCGCGTCATCGTCCGCCTCAACATGATGTTCTCCCCCGCCGCGGAAACGGCCGGTGACATACATGCCGCGGCGCAGCGAAACGACATTGCTGCCGCGCGGGGTGCCGTGAAGTCCAGGCTCGTCGGGCATCCGCACACCATCGTGCGCGAGTACGACACGCTGCCCTTCGTGACGCTGGAGGCGGGCCCGGATGCGCTGCGAGCGCTGGAGAGCATGGCGGGGCTGGTGACCGGCATCGAGGAGGATCGCATCCACCGCCCTCAGCTCGCGCAGAGCGTCCCTGTCGTGCAGGCGCCGGCGGCGTGGTCGAGGGGCTTCGACGGAACGGGGACCATCGTGGCCCTTCTCGACGCCGGCGTCCAGAAGACGCATCCGTTCCTGACCGGCAAGGTCATCGGGGAAGCGTGCTTTTCGAGCAACACGACGTCGAGCGGCTTCACCGTGACCAGCCTGTGCCCCGGCGGCGTTTCGTCAGCGACAGGGGTGGACTCGGGCCTCAACTGTCCGGCGGACGTCGAGGGCTGCGATCACGGCACTCATGTGGCCGGCATCCTCGCGGGTGGCACCACGGGCGTGTTCGGTTCAGGCGTGGCCCCCGGCGCCAAGATCATGTCGATCCAGGTCTTCTCGCGGTTTCCCGGCGCGCACCCTTTGTGTGACGGGCCGACCGACTGCGTCCTGAGCTACACGTCCGATCAGCTCGCCGCCTTGAACCACGTGTTCAACAGGCGCAACGCGTTTCCCGGCAGGCGATTCGCTTCGATCAACATGAGCCTGGGGAGCGGGGTGTTCGTGGAGCCCTGCGCCGGCTTGCAGTATGAGACGCCGATCGCCATGCTGAAGACCGCTGGCATCGCCACGGTGGTCGCATCCGGCAACGACGGATTCACGGACGCGATCTCCGCGCCGGCGTGCGTGCCCGGCGCTGTGAGCGTCGGCTCCACGGGCGACGGGTCGCTGGGAGCGACAGTCAATGCGCTCTCGGAATTCAACAACTCTGCGTCCTTCCTCTCCCTTCTCGCGCCGGGGCAGTGGATCAACTCGTCGATTCCCACGACCACCTCGTCCCCGAGGTTCGCCAACTTCGCCGGCACGTCGATGGCGACCCCCCACGTCGCCGCCGCCTTTGCCATCCTACGGGGCGCCAACCCTACGGCGTCCGTCGACACGCTGCTGCAGGCGCTGCAGAGCACGGGTCTCGCCGTCACCGACACCCGTCCTCCGTGTCCCGGGTGTGCGTCGAGCGGTGAGATCACGCCGCGCATCAACATCAACGCGGCGCTGACCGCCGCCACCCGCCCCGACCTCTCCGTGACCGCGGCGACGACGGTGGCCGCCGCCTCGCCGGGCCAGACCGTCGCCGTAAATCACACGGTGGCCAACGGGGGGGTGGCCGCGGGCTCGTTCACGGTGGCCTTCTATCTGTCGACGAACGAGACATTCGACTCCGCCGATGTGCTGCTGCTCACCCGAGCTGTGGCATCGCTGACCGCGGGCGGTGTGAGCCAAGCGACCACCCCCATGACCATCCCGCCGAACACGGCGCCCGGGATCTACCGGATCATCGTGCGGATCGACGCGCGGTCATCAATCCCGGAGGGCAACGAGGGCAATAACGTACGGGCGACGGCCCCGGTCGTCATCGGGCGGGACGTGTCTGTCACGGCGGCGACGACAGCGGCCGTCGCCATGCCGGGTCAAGCGATCGTCGTCGACAACACCGTCACGAACATCGGCTCGGTGGCGGTGGGGTCGTTCCTGGTGCGCTTCTATCTGTCCGTCAACACCACCTTCAGCACAGACGATGTGTTGCTCGGCGGGCGCACGGTGGGATCGCTGCCGGTGGGGGAATTGAGCCACGCCACCAGCTCGGTGACGATCCCCGCCAATGTGGTACCGGGGACCTATCGGATCTTCGTGCGGGCCGACGCAGGCGGGCAGCTCGCGGAGGTGGATGAGAGCAATAACGTTCGCGCGACGGCGCCGATCGCGAATCGGCTGCTCAGCGGGCACCATTACCGTGGGCGCGACGGTGAACGGCACCCTCGCGACGAGCGACTGCCGCTCGCCCATCAGGGGCAGCAGCTTCTACGCCGACCGTTACTCCTTCTCCGGCCGTGCCGGCCAGCAGGTCACCATTCTCCTGCGGTCGACGGCCTTCGATACCTATCTTCATCTCGTTCACCCGAGCGGCAGCGTGACTGCCGATGATGACGGCGGCGGCGGAGCTACCGGCAGAGATTCACGCATCCCCGCCGCCTCCGGTTTGTTGACGCTGCCCACCACCGGCACGTACATCGTCGAGGTGACGTCGTTCAGCGCAGACGCCACCGGCGCCTATACGCTGAGTCTGACCACCACCGGTGGTTGCACGATCACACCCATCACACTCGGTTCCACCGCGACGGGCGGCCTCACCGCGAGCGACTGTCAGTCGCCGATACGAGGCAGCGGCTTCTTCGCCGACCGCTACTCGTTCTCCGGCACTGCTGGCCAGCAGATCGCGATCCTGCTGCAGTCGTCGGCCTTCGATACGTTCCTGAATTTCGTCCGTCCCGGCGGCACCGTGACCTCCGACGATGACAGCGGTGGCGGCCCGAACGGCACGAACTCTCGCATTCCGGCCGGCTCGGGTCTGTTCACGCTGCCAGCGACGGGCACGTATATCATCGAAGTCACGTCGTTCGCCCGCGATATCATCGGCGGCTATACGCTCAGCCTGACCACCGCGGTCGCTTGCACGGTCGCACCCATTACACGCGGCTCCACCAGGGCTGGTGCGCTCACGACGAGCGACTGCCGGTCGCCGATACGAGGCAGCGGCTTCTTCGCCGACCGCTACTCGTTCTCCGGCACTGGGGGCCAGCAGATCGCGATCCTGCTGGAGTCGTCGGCCTTCGATACGTTCCTGAATTTCGTCCGTCCCGGCGGCAGCGTCACCTCTGACGATGACAGCGGTGACGGCACGAACTCTCGCATTCCGGCCGGCACGGGCCTGTTCACGCTGCCGGCGACGGGCACGTACACCATCGAAGTCACGTCGTTCAGTGCCGGTGCCACCGGCGGCTATACGCTGAGCCTGATCAGCGCCACCTCCGCCGACTGCACCGCTTCTCCCATCGCGGTGGGCTCCACCAGGACGGGCGTGCTCACGACGAGCGACTGTCGGTCGCCGATACAAGGCGGCGGCTTCTTCGCCGACCGCTACTCGTTCGCCGGCACCGGGGGCCAGCAGGTCGCGATCCTGTTGCAGTCGTCGGCCTTCGATACGTACGTGAATTTCGTCCGCCCCGGCGGCAGCGTCACCTCGAACGATGACGGAGGTGGCGGCACGAACGGCACGAATTCTCGCATTCCGGCCGGCGCGGGCCTGTTCACGCTGCCGGCGACGGGTACGTATATCATCGAGGTCACGTCGTTCGCCCCCGATGTCACCGGCGGCTATACGCTGAGCCTGACCAGCGGTGCCTCCTCCGGGGCTTGCACGAGCACACCGATCACAGTCGGCACCACCAGGACGGGCGCGCTCGCGACGACCGATTGCCGCTCGCCGATCGACGGCAGCGGCTTCTTCGCCGATCGCTACTCGTTCTCCGGGAGCGCGGGTCAACGAGTGTCCGTCCTGTTGCGGTCCACCGCGTTCGATACCTTCCTGAACTTCGTCAGTCCCGGCAGCGCCGTCACGGTTGACAACAATGGGGGTGGCGGCACCGATTCCCGTCTGCCGGCGACGGCGGGTTTCATCACGCTGCCCGACACCGGCACCTACATCGTCGAGGTAACATCCTCCGTTGCCAACACCACGGGCGCGTACAGCCTCACCCTGAGCGCGGGGACGGCGTGTCCGGTCACGGCCCTCACGATCGGCTCCACCAGGTCGGGTGCGCTCGCGGCGACTGATTGCCGCTCCGCGATCGACGGCAGCACCTTCAACGCCGACCGCTATTCCTTCGTAGGGATGGCCGGCCAGCAGGTGGCCGTGCTGTTGCGGTCAACCGTGTTCGACGCCTACGTTCATCTGATCTCCCCGAACGGCACCGTGACCTCCAATGACGACGGCGGCGGCGGGACCGATTCACGCATCCCGGCGATCTCGGGCGTCGTGACGCTGCCGGTGAGCGGCAGGTATGAGGTCGAGGTCACATCGTTCGACCCCAATGTCACCGGCGCCTATACGCTCACGGTCAGTCCCACGGCAGCTGCCGCGACCGCCATTGCTCCACCCTCGAGCTCGAAGATCCGCAGGACCCCCGCCGCCGCTCCCGATCTCACGGTGACGGCGGCATCGACGGTGGCCGCGACC
>JBKKCN010000436.1:0-3289 GCA_046712525.1 Candidatus Rokuibacteriota bacterium | reverse complement strand
CGGCCCCCATCCGTCGCGGCTGCCGGCGGGCGCTCCGCGGCTGCCGGAGTTCAGATATCCGTTCCTGGCCATGGGAGACCTCTCCCGCAGCTAGTTCGGGCGATGAAAACGGCGCATCTGCGTCGTTGGCTCGTTGTTCCCTCCCTGCGACGTGGCCGGGCCACGTCTCAGTCGGGAACGCCTCGCCGCCTAGCATCTGCACCGTTTTGATCGCCCTCTGCGTTTTAGGACTCCTATACAATGCGCGCGTGTTTGTCATCCGCGCGTTGCTCGTCGTCTTGTTGCTGGGTGTCGTCGCCTGTCAGACGGTGCCGGTGATGGGGCGGTCGCAGCTGATTTTGCTGCCGGAAGGGTCGGAGCTGCAGATGGGGCTCACGTCCTTTGAGCAGATCATCAAGAAGTCCAAGGTTGCGACGGATCCGGGCGTGAACGAGCAGGTGACACGCGTGGGGCGGCGCATCGCGGACGCGACCGGGCGCACGGACTATGCGTGGGAGTTCAAAGTGCTCGAGGACAAGCAGGCGAATGCCTTCTGCCTTCCCGGCGGTAAAGTGGCCGTGTACACGGGCCTCCTGCCCATCACGAAGGACGACGCGGGGCTTGCCGCGGTGCTGGGGCACGAGGTGGCCCACGCCATCGCGCGCCACGGCGGGGAGCGCGTCAGCCAGACGCTGCTGGTGCAAACGGGACTGGCAGCGACGCAGGTGGCGCTGTCCGGCAACGATCCACGCACGGTGCAGGCGGTGACGTCCCTCCTCGGCGCGGGCGCGTCCGTGGGCGTGCTGCTGCCCTGGAGCCGGGCGCAGGAGTCCGAAGCCGATCGTCTGGGCCTGATCTTCATGGCCAAGGCCGGCTATCATCCGTCGGCTGCCCGTGACCTGTGGGTCCGGATGGCGGAGCTCTCCAAGAGTCGGCAACAGCCCCCCGAGTTCCTCTCCACGCATCCCGCGCCAGCCACGAGGATCCAGGACATCGATCGCTGGCTGCCGGAGGCCCTCCAGCACTACGCCCCGCGCTGAGTCCTATCCACCATCCGGCGTAGGCCGGGTGGGTTGGCGCCCCCATCCGTCGTTTGCCGCGGGTGGCACCGGATTCCCTTAAAAAACCACGGCTTTTTCCTTGACACGCCTTTTTGGCAAATGTACAGTCGGCGTACGAGTGGGGCGAAGTGGGATGAAGTGGAGCCCCAAACCCATAAAAAATGTTTAGAGGCCGATACCAGCACACGATCGACCCGAAAGGGCGTCTGAGCGTCCCGGCCAAGTTCCGGGACGCCATGGCGCAGTTCGGGGAAGCCCTTGTCGTCGTGCCAAACGAGCACAGCCTCGAGGTGCACCCTCTCGAGGAGTGGCAGCGGATGGAGGAGAAGCTGAATACCCAGTCGGCCTTTGCCCGCGAGGTACGTGAGCTCAGCCGGCTGTACATCTCACGCGCCAAGGACGTGGTGCTCGACGGTGCCGGGCGCATCCTCCTGCCGCCGGACACCCGCAAGCAGGCGGGGCTGGAAAAGGACGTGACGCTGGTGGGTGGCGGACGGCGAATGTTCGAGGTGTGGGACCGGCAGCGCTTCGAGGAATACGAGCGCACGCAGGGTGACGCGCTGCCGACGTTGTTCGAGAAGCTCGCGGCTCTGGGAGTCTAGCGGTTCACGTTCCCGTCCTCGTGGACGAGGTCGCGTTTCTTCTGCGGCCGCGGCGCGAGGGCTGGGTGATCGACGGGACGGTGGGAATGGGCGGACATGCGGAAGCGATCCTCGAGACGAGCGGCGCCGACGTGCGCCTGCTCGGCCTCGACGTCGATCCGGAAGCGCTCGCGCGCGCGGGCGTGCGCCTGGCGCGCTTCGGCGCGCGCGCGCGGCTGGCGCGCTCCAGCTTCCGCCGACTGCGCGAGGCCGGCGCCGCCGAGGGCATCGAGCAGGCGCGCGGCGTGCTGCTCGATCTCGGCGTGTCGTCCTACCAGCTCGATGAATCCGGCCGCGGCTTTTCCTTTCAGGCCGACGAGCCGCTCGACATGCGGCTGAATCCGTCGCAGACGCAGACGGCGGCGAGCGTCGTGAACACGTGGCCGGAAGAGGAGCTGGCGAATGCGTTGTACGAGTACGGCGACGAGCGGTACGCGCGACGGATCGCGCGCGCCATCGTGCGGCGCCGCCCGCTCGCGACCACGGGAGATCTGGTGGCGGCGGTGCGGAGCGCGGTCCCGCGCCCGGCGTGGCCGAAGCGAACCCACGTGGCGACCCGGACCTTTCAGGCGGTGCGGATGGCGGTGAATGACGAGCCGGGAGCGCTGCGACAGACGCTCCAGGACACACCGGCGCTGCTCGCGGTCGGCGGGCGGCTCGCGGTGATTTCCTTTCACTCAGGCGAAGATCGCATCGTGAAGCAGACGTTCCGCGCTCTCGGCTCGGCGGGGTTCGCCGAGCTGGAGCCGTCGCCCCTCACGCCGGGGGACGATGAGGTGCGGGCCAATCCCCGTGCCCGGAGCGCGAAGCTGCGCGTGCTGGAGCGGCTGCCGTGAGGACGAATCAGAGACTTCACCGTGAACGCGATCCCCGTGTGCAGCGCTCACTCACGGCCGCCGCGCTGCTGTCCGCCCTCCTCGTGGGCGGCGGTCTCGGCGTGGTGGCCCTGCGCGTGCAGCAGGTGCACCTCGCCTACCAGCTCGACGCGCTGCGCGCCGAGCGCGGGCGGGCGGAGACGCTGAGCCGCCAGCTCGAGGTGGAAGTGGCGACGCTGCGCTCGCCTGGGCGCGTGGAAGCGGCCGCGCGCCAGCTCGGCATGATCGCCCCCGCGCGGGGGCAGGTGGTGCTCGCCCGCGAGTTCGTGGCGGGATCGGTGGGCGTGGCCGCCGTGCAGCGTAGCCGCATGGCCGCGAACGTCTCCGGTACCCGAGGAGCCCCGGCCAGGTGAAGGGACCAGGGGATCGCAGCGCGCCGCGCTCTCGCGTAGGCCGTCGCCGGCCTTCGCCGGACCCGCGGGCCCCCCTCCCGGAGCTGCGCACGCGGGTCCTCATCGTGGCCGCCATCATCGGGTTGGCGCTCTCGGGCGTGAGCGCGCGGCTGGCGTGGCTGCAGATCGTCAAGAGCGGCGAGCTGTCGACATGGCCGAGCGCCAGTACTCGCGGGCCGTGGTGCTTCACGCGCAGCGCGGGCCCATCGTCGACCGTCACGGCGCGCCCCTCGCCTCCTCCACGCCCGCCGAATCTCTGTTCGCTCAGCCGCGGCTCGTCGGCGACCCCGTGCGCGTGGCGGCGCGGCTGGCGCCGTTCGTCGGCGTGCCCGCGGCGGAGC